>CALLST010000215.1:0-10758 GCA_938011875.1 uncultured Collinsella sp.
ATCGCTGCACGGCCGTCGAGCCCATCAATGAGGCTGGCGTAGATAGTCACCGTGCCGCGCTCGCTCGAGGCATTGGCGCCCAAGCCGCGGTGCGCCTCGTCGATGAACAGATAGAGGTTACGCTCCGGGTCCCTGATGGTGCGGTCAAGGATGTCCCAGAACACGCGGCCGGAGTTGGCCTCACTACCCTTTGTGAGCAGGCCGTTCTTACTGAGTAGGTCCTTGCTGAGGAAATAGACGTGGCGCGGCTCGAGAATGTCGTGCGCGGCTCCGAAGTCGTTGGTAATTGTGACCAGGTGGCGCCTGTCGAGGATGCTGTCTGCCAGCTTGTCCGCCACGTTTGAGAAACGCACGCCCGTCTGCTCGTTCAGGCTCGGGGAATCCGAGAGCCAAAGAACGACGGCATTCTCGTCAGGCATGAGGCTCAGATCGTCGTCTCCGAAGAAGAGCGCTTCGATCGTCGCTGCGCACATGACCGTTTTGCCCGACCCCGTGGGAGATGCGAGGCATATCGAGGACAGCTCGCCGTCCTGCTCGTAGCGTCGGCGCATCGACTGCAACTTGTTCGCCAGGGTCGCGACCGCACCGGCTTGGAAATCCTTAAGTTCGACTCTCATGTTTACCTCACCGCATCCTCGGCGGCAATCTTGAACGATTGCAGGTAGTTCTCGTACAGGCGGACGACGTCGAGCCCAGGCAGTTGTGCCTTGACGGAGGCGTATCGAGCCGTGTCGTCCGTGATCACATAGGCGCACCCTATGCTGGCATTCAGCTTGACGGCGTCTATGAAAGCGCCGACCGAAGCAAAGTCGAAGAGGACGGCGTAGGCGTCGGCCATGGCAAAGCCCGGCTGCTCGTGCTTGATGATGCTGCCACGCGAACCAGCGCGCAGCCAGAGCAGGGGCGCGATCTCCTCGAAGGCCACGCCCAGCTCGACGGCGTCCGGGTCTTCGTAGGTGAGGTCAAAGAAGACGGCGTTTTCCTCGAAGCCGTCGGCCATGGGGAACTCGTCGGTGAACTTGTAGTCACCCTTGATGGAATCGCCCTCGGGCGTCTTGCCCGTGATGGCCGCCGTGACGCGTGGTTTGGTAACGTACTGGCAGATGCCCAGCGCCTCCCATTCGGGGTCGCCCTGGCGAAGACCGCGCTTGGTGAGCTTTTTGGATTCGTCCTCGGAGACCTCGTTATTCGTTACGCTGATGGAGCGCCTGCGCCCGCCGTCCTGATGGTTCAAGCGCATGACGGCATGTGCCGTGGTGCCCGATCCTGAGAAGAAATCGACTACAAGGGCGTCGGGCTTGTCGGCAACAACGGAAGCGATTGAGAGCTCGGTCGCATAAAGGGACTTTGGAAATGTGAAGCGCCTATCGCCGATGAACTTTTTGATATATCGGCTCCCGTATTCACCGGCAGAGAACTGCGTGCCACTCCAAACAGTTGTTGGAATGGCAGAGCGCTCTCCCTGCTCTTCGAGAAGCAAGGACCCATCCTCAGCCTTGCCGATGAGTTTAATTTCTCCATTCTTGAGACGCTCCTCTTGGGAATCTCCTAGGTAAAGGAGGGAGTACCGATCACTCTTTTTGTTGTACTCACCTACTTTTGCGCACCCGCGATCAAGCTTGGCCTGTAGAGCATTCTGGGAAATCCTCCAAGTCGCCTCTCGGCCATCGGTCCTAATAGGCCAAACTGCCCTGAGACCCGTTTTTGTCGGTATCTTTGTCCAGTCTTGTTCAAGGGGGAGAGAAGCGCCGAGCTCCTTAATGGTCGCGGTCTCCTCATCGATATAGATGGGATAGAAGAGGTTCGGCCTTGCGGTGCGAGCGGCATTGGGACCGCCCCTCAGCAGCCACTCCCAACGTACTTTACGTTGGGAGCGGCTGCTCGACGCGTCATCAGCCACTTTTTCCTCAAGTTCTCCGAACTCAACGGAATAGAGTCTGCGGTCCACTTGGCACGGCGCGGCGGTACCAAAAAAGCAAAAGACAGCGTACTCGTCAGCTCTCTTGAACTGGTTGCCGCGGGCAACCCCGTTCTTGTTTATGGTGATTGAAACCGTCTGGATACCGGTCGCGTTGGGAAAAACGCTCTCCAAAAGAAGCTCAAGCCTTGCGTACTCCTTCTCGTCGATCGTCACGATGAGTACGGAATCGTTGGGGTTGAGCAGCTGCTTGGCGAGCTTGAGGCGGCGCTCCATGAAGGCAAGCCACTTGGAGTGGCGATAGGCGTCGGAGCCGTCGACGTAATCGTTGTTGTATTTCCAGTCGCGGGCGCCAGTGTTATAGGGTGGGTCAATATATATGCAGTCCACTTTGCCTGCATAGGCAAAGGCCAAGGTTTCAAGAGCATGGTAGTTTTCGCCGTTAATGACTACTTGATAGGGCTTATCGCCAGCGCGCTCGACACGCCCGGTCTCTTTGAGGCCAGCATAAATCGGCTGGTCATATTCAGCAACAGGCACGACATCGTCGACAGCAACGGAGCGGGGCTCACATTCGTTTTCGTCATATGAGGGCGATTGATATGGCTTTAGATCAGCAACCCCCCCCCGAACGGCATTTACCAACCATAGCAGTTGGGAGCTAGAGTCCTCTTTTTTACCACGCTCGGGAAGCACCTGTACGACATCGCCCTCCATGATAGGTTTGCCATAAAGGCGAAGTCGCTCTGGACGGTTGTGTTCAAATACAAGCCCAAACTGGCGCTGCGCAGCAAAGGCGCGGATGTCGGCAGCGAGCTGACGATCGCCCAGCTTGACAACGCGATCAACAAGGTTCTGAACGACCGCTTGCGCCGTCTGAGACATCACTTCTCCCCCTTGCACTTCTCGTCAATCCATTCGCGCAGGACTTTAGCCACCGTCTTATCCTGGCGCGCGGCATAGGACTTAAGAGCCCGCTTATCCTCGCGGGTTATCGAGAGCGTGAACTTATCTAGCTCCCTTTCGGCATGAACAGCCTGATCTTCCTCCATGATCGCCCCTCCGAATTGACCTGTTCTACGTTCCTTAATTGACCGAAATCATTTTACTTCAGAATACGTAATTACGTAATTACGTATGCCAATTTGAGCCATGCATCACTCAATCACTAGTCAGTATTCGTTGACGAATCGTTGGGGATAACGAATATATCGAGGTAGACAGTCTTTTTTTCCGTCTGTGAGTACCAGCAAATCGATACTCAAAACGTCGTGAGTACATTTTGAGTACCAGTCCGAGCGGCCTCTTGGTGGCGGACGCGATCTGCCGGTCAGCATTAATTGAAATAAATTGATGGCGTTACTTCGGTAATTGAAAACACTTTAAAAAATACCAGCAAACAATAATCCCAGCTAAACAGCTTGAGAGATTGCGTGGCTGGTTTGCATGTACCACATACACCACAATGCACAAGCATCCATGGCACGCAAATAAAAAACGAGGGAGGCCGCATCCGACCTCCCTCGCAAAGAGCTATTTACTATTCCCACTCGATCGTCGCGGGCGGCTTGGACGTGATGTCGTAGCACACGCGGTTGGCGCCGGGGACCTCGGCAACGATGCGGCCGGAGATGCGGGCCAGCACGTCGTAGGGCAGCTTGGCCCAGTCGGCGGTCATGGCATCGCTGGACTCGACGGCACGCAGGATAATTGGGCGCTGGTAGGTGCGCTCGTCGCCCATAACGCCGACGGACTTAATGTCGGGCAGGACCGCAAAGTACTGCCAGCAGCTGTGCTCGGAGTTGCGCTCGCCGGTCTGCTCAAACAGACGCTGGTTGTAGGCGTCGAGCTCCTCGCGCACGATGGCGTCGGCGTTCTTGAGGATCTCGAGCTTCTCCTTATCGACCGCACCGATGATGCGGATGGCCAGACCCGGACCCGGGAAAGGCTGACGGAACACGATGTGACCCGGCAGGCCAAGCGCCAGACCAAGCGCGCGGACCTCGTCCTTAAAGAAGTGGTCGAGCGGCTCAATGAGGTCGAAGTGCACGCCCTCGGGGAACGGGATCAGGTTGTGATGGCTCTTGATGGTGGCCGTCTTACCGCCCGTCTTGCGAGCGCCGGACTCGATGATGTCGGGGTAGATGGTGCCCTGAGCCAGATACTTGACCGGCTTGCCATCGGTCTCGAGCTGCTGCGCCACGGCGAAGAACTCTTTCCAGAACTGCGTGCCGATGATGCGGCGCTTCTCCTCGGGCTCGGTCACACCGGCCAGAAGCTCGGCATAACGGTCCTCGGCGTGAACGTGGATAAAGTCGACGTCGAACTGCTTGGTGAAGACCTCCTCCACCTGCTCGGGCTCGCCCTTGCGCAGCAGGCCGTGGTTGATGAACACGCAGGTCATCTGCTTGCCCACGGCGCGAGCGCCCAGCGCAGCCACGACGGAGGAGTCGACGCCACCGGACAGGGCCAGAATCACGCGGTCGTCGCCGACCTTCTCGCGAAACTCGGCCGTCATGGTCTCGACCAGGTTGTCCATGCTCCAGTTGGGCTCCAGGCCGCAGATCTCAAACAGGAAATTGCTCAGCAGCTGCTGACCGTACTCGGAGTGCTTGACCTCGGGGTGGAACTGCGTGGTGAAGATCTTGCGCTCGACGCACTCCATGGCGGCAACCGGGCACACGTCGGTGCTGGCGGTAACGGTAAAGCCCTCGGGCACCTCGGACACGGCGTCGCGGTGGCTCATCCACACGGTCTGCTCCATGGGCGTGGAGTTAAAGAGCTTGGCGCCGGCCGTACGCGTGATGGTGGCGCGGCCGTACTCGCCCACCTCGGAGTGGCCGACCTTGCCGCCGAGCGTCACGGCCGTGATCTGATGGCCGTAGCAAAAGCCCAGGACGGGAAGGCCCAGGTCAAAGATGGCAGGATCGATGGACGGAGCGTCCTCGGCGTACACGGAAGCCGGACCGCCGGAAAGGATGAGCGCAGAGGCGTTCATCTCGCGAATCTCATCGGCCGAGATGTCGCAGGGAACGATCTCGGAATACACGTTGAGGTCGCGGACGCGACGGGCAATGAGCTGACCGTACTGCGCACCAAAGTCGAGTACGAGGACCTTTGCGGAAGCCTTTTGATCCATGGTTTCCCCCTCTTGTTGGCGGGGAGCCGGTGCCCACCCGCGTGAATGAACGAAAATAACTTCCATAGTGTACACGTTATATGGGGTTTCTCGTCCCTCGCAGCCATCAGCGCACGGCAAACGCACGACCTGGGCCCCTATTTGACGGCAATTGAAGTGTTACCAGACGTTACAGATGATGTAATACGTTTGAACATTGAACGCTCTGTGCCACAATACTGCCGAACGACTCCGCCTCTGCGGCGGCAAATACGATAGGAATACCAGCATGAAGCGCATCCTTCTCATCGCCACGGGCGGCACCATCGCATCGACCGAGGACGGCAACGGCCTCTCCCCCGCCCTGACCGGTGAGGAGCTCGCCCAGAGCGTCCCCGAGATCTCGGGCCTCTGCGAGCTCGACGTCGTGCAGCCCATGAACATCGACAGCACCAATATGCGCCCGAGCGACTGGATGCGCATCCGCGATGTCATCGTCGAGGGTTATGCCGACCACGACGGCTTCGTGATTCTGCACGGCACCGACACCATGAGCTACACCGCGGCAGCGCTTTCCTATCTGATTCAGGACAGCCCCAAACCCATTGTGCTCACCGGCTCGCAAAAGCCCATGGGCAATCCCTTTACCGACGCCAAGCTCAACCTGTACCAGAGCCTGCTCTATGCGCTCGACGAACACTCGCACGACGTCTCAATCGTGTTTGGCGGCGTCGCCATTGCCGGCACGCGCGCCCGCAAACAGCGCACCATGAGCTTTAACGCGTTCATTAGCGTCAACTATCCGCCCATCGCCTATATCCGCAACGACCGCATTGTGCGCAACGGGCTTCACGGCACGCATCAGGGCGAAAACCCGGTGCGTTTCTACGACAGCATCGACCCGCGCGTATTTGTCCTTAAGCTGACACCCGGCGTGAACCCGGGTATCCTGGACGCTCTTGCCGATAGCTACGACGCTGTGATTCTGGAGACCTTTGGCATTGGCGGTATCCCCGAGTTTGGCGAGTCCGGCGAGTCATTCCAAGAGGCAATTTTTCGCTGGGTCGATTCGGGCCGCACCGTCGTTATGACCACGCAGGTCCCCGAAGAGGGCCTCGATCTGGGCGTTTATGAGGTCGGCCGCGCTTACGCCAATCATCCGGGTATTCTGCGCGGCGACGACATGACCACCGAGACGCTCGTGGCCAAGACCATGTGGGCACTCGGCCAGTCACGCGATGCCGCCGAGATTCAGCGCCTGTTCTACAGCCAAGTCAACCACGACCGCATCCCGATGGCGTAATTCAGTTGTCGACGGGTATCCCCTATTCGATCCCCTCGAGAAGCTCTGACACCGTCATGCCGAGTGCGGGCGCGATCTTAAATAGAACCTTGAGCGTGAAATTTGCCGTCCCATCTTCGATTCGGTCGAGGTAGGGTCGGCTGATTCCTGTCGCCACACAAAAATCAACCTTGGAGATACCAAGGTCTCTGCGTGTCTCTTCGACCCGCCTACCAAGAATCTGTTTCGCACGTTCGTCCATGCAGCCGAGTTTGAAATGGAGCCGAACATAAACGTAAACTATAGTTTACGTTTTGCCGAATACACAGGAGTTTTCTATGTCGGGTTCTTCGGTCCGCATGTACCGAGCCACGCCTCGCACAAACAGCGCGCCGCCCAAGCTCGTCGTCGTTGAAGCAGAAGCCCTTTCGCCCGATGAGCGCACAGCATTTGCATTGCTATCAAGTCGCGTCGCCGCCGTTCTGGTCCCTTGCCCGGCGCAAGGTGAACTTGCTATCCAATGCCAGGCGCACAGCTGCTCGCTCAATCAGGCTGCCGTGATCGCAACCAGCCAACGCGGTCTGCCCCTTCTCCTGGAAGCCGGTATCGCACTCGCCCTTCGCGGCGCCGGATACGAAAACGAGGCCGCCGCCGACATGGTCTTTAAACCACGATCGAGCGGCGGCCTCGCAGCAGCTATCGAATATGTGTGCAGACTCGTTGCCTAAAAGGACAAGCTAGAAACCAAAGCCAAAGCCCGTTCCGGTAATCGCCGAGTACATAAAGTAAACGTTGATCACGTTGAGGAACACACCCGTGATGCAACCGTTGCGCAGGTAGCGCTCGCACACGATGCGCGCCATGGCGGCGGAGTCGTCATTGTTCTTGGCTTGGCGTCCCGCCGTAAAGTACGTCGCCACGCTCAGCAGCAGATTGAGTACCGGCAGTGCCAGCAGCTCGTAGCTCTTACCCCAGCGCGTCACCTCGCCGGCGGCGTTAAACTTCGTTGCCACCTCGGGGCCAATGTTGGGGATAACACACGCTGCGACCACCAGCGGAATCACCGCAAGTACGAGCAGCGCAATACCCATGTAGCCAGCTTTTTTGCCATATTTAAACATATGCGTCGTCCTTACACGTTAAAGCGGAAGTGCACGACGTCGCCATCGGCCATGACATAGTCCTTGCCCTCAATACGCAGCTTGCCGGCGGCCTTGGCGCCCTGCTCGCCGCCGAGCTCGATGTAGTCGTCGTAGCCAATGACCTCGGCCTTAATAAAGCCGCGCTCAAAATCGGTGTGGATGACGCCGGCGGCCTGCGGGGCGGTCGCGCCCTGACGAACCGTCCAGGCCTTGACCTCCATCTCGCCGGCCGTAAAGAACGACTGCAGGCCGAGCAGCTTGTAGGCAGCCTGAGCGAGCACGTCCAGGCCGGGCTGCTCCAGGCCCAGGCTCTCCAGGTAGTCGGCGGCGTCCTCGGGATCGAGCTCGGAAAGCTCGGCCTCGATCTTGGCGCAGATAGGCAGCGGCTTGACGCCGTCGATGGGGGCCAGATCGTCGTTGAGCATATCCTCGTCCACGTTGGCCACATACAGGATGGGCTTCATGGTGAGCAGGAACAGGCCCTTGGCGGCGGCGCGCTCCTCGTCAGTCATCTCCATGGATGCGGCGCGCTTGCCCTCGTTGAGCCAGGCAAGCAGACGCTTGGCGACCTCAAACTTGGGCATGAGCTCCTTGTCGCGCTTGGCCTCCTTCTCGAGCTTGGGCAGCTGCTTCTCGAGCGTGCCCATGTCGGCCAGGATGAGCTCGGTCATGATGGTATCGGCGTCACCGGCGGGGTCGACGAACTCGCCCGTGCGGCCCACCTCACGCATGACGTTGGGATCCTTAAAGTAGCGCACGACCTCGCAGATGGCGTCGGTCTCGCGGATGTTTGCCAAGAACTGGTTGCCCAGGCCCTCGCCCTCGTTGGCACCCTTCACCAGGCCCGCGATGTCGACAAACTCGACCGTAGCCGGCACAATGCGGCCCGGGTTGACGATGTCGGCGAGCTTTTGCAGGCGGCTATCGGGCACATCGACGATACCCACGTTGGGGTCGATCGTGGCAAACGGGTAGTTGGCGGCAAGGCCGGTCTTTTTGGTAAGCGCGGTGAACAGCGTCGACTTGCCCACGTTGGGCAGGCCCACGATACCGATGGAAAGGGACACGACAGCTCCTTTTGGTACAGGTACTTCAAACCGTATAAGTATAGCGCCGCCGCAGCATCCGGGCGAATCCGGACACCGCGGCGGCGCAAATGAAGCAGAGATAGAGCTCGCTGACTAGTCCGCGAGCTTCTCCACCTGATCGAGCATCTTGTCAAGCTTGGCCTTTGCCTCGGCCTTGGCCTTCTGGGCCTCTTCGTGGGCCTTGGCCTTCTGAGCGGCCTTTTCCTCGGCCTCGGGGTCGACAACGACCAGATTGGACGCATCGTGCTCGACCAGCTTGAGCGCATGCTCGGGGCACACCTTGACGCAGGCTCCGCAACCTAGGCAATACGTGGACTCCAGTGCAAAGCGACCGCTTCCCACCAAATCGCAGGCAAACGTGGGGCACACGTTGACGCACTCGCCGCACGACGTGCACTTGTCAAAATCGCATTCCGGTGTGCTCACCTGCATATTCTGGGCAAGCTCGGGGTGGTTCTGCAGCGTCGAGAGCACCAGCTGCCGCCCGTGCGTGAGCGAACGGCGACGCTTGGTCGTCGTGGTGCCGCACATGGTGTTGAGCGTGCGCTCCAGCTGGGTAATCTGATGGCGATGGGCCTTGAGCTTTTGCGTCACCGAGGCCAGCGCCGCCGTCGCCGGATTGAGCTTGGTCACCGTCAGGCCCGTGGTGCGGGCAATCTTATCCATGTACTCCTTGCGCTCGGACTCGCGGCGCTTATGGCATTTGAGGCTCTTGGGGTCGACCTCCAGGCCCATACCCGTGCCGGACCACTCCTCGGCCTTCGCAATCGCCTCGCCCAGAATGTCCTCACCGCCGGTGTTGCGGCATTCATCGCACACGCCCAACGGCAGGTACACACTCACGTTGGGATAGTCCGCCAGTACCGAGAACCAGGTCTCGGCAGTAATATCGCCCACGCAGGCGACGACGACCTCGTTCTCGCGCGGCATGCGCTTGAGGGCGCGCGTACAGGTGACGTAGGCGGTCTCGTGGCTCGTAGCCGCCGAGACAATATCGTCATACAGGTTTTTGGGCGCCAGGCGCGGCGAGATGATCGCCTCGGTCGGGCAGGCAGCGGCGCACAGGCCGCACTTGCGACAGGAGTCGAGGATCTCAATGGCGTCTTCCTCGACCTCGATAGCGCCGACCGGGCACACGTCCATGCACGCGATGCAGCCGCTCTTTTCGTTTTTGCAGGTCAAGCACGGAATGGTGTTGCCACGCGGGCGCTCCTTGTAGTCGGCAGGATTCCACTGCGGCGCCGACGGATCGAGCGCATCGGTCACACCGCCAAGCGGGTTTTTAAGAAAGTCGAAACCCTTGCTGATCTCGATAATGTCATCAAACAGATCGTGTTCCTGCGCCATGCGCGGCCCCTCCCTGAGCAGTGCAAACAAGCAAGAGATAATGATACGCTATCGGCCCACGCCTTGGGCAAATTACACGCGGTGCACCTTTGAGGCAAATAGCCCATGTCCTATCGCCGCCTCGATTGCACAAGGTCAATCAAGCGCCAAGCTATGCCTCGCACATGAGCTGCACGAGCTTCTGTTTGGTCACCTTGGTCTGCTCGTTGGCCATGTTACGCTCGTTTCTAAAGACCGCATTTGCAACACTCTGCAGGTCGGCATCGGAAATCTCGCCAAGGCCCAGCTCCTCGAGCGTCGTCGGTAGACCAACGCGCTGGCAAAACTCGAGCACCTGATCAAGCTCGGGCGCACGCTCCAGGCGCAGCTGCACCACCAGGCCAAATGCCACGGCCTCACCATGCATGGCCTTGCACTCGGGCAGAATCGTCAACCCGTTGGCGATGGCATGCGCCAACGCCAAGCCACCGCTCTCAAAGCCAACACCCGAGAGCAGAATATTGCACTCGATCAGGCGCTCAACCGCTGGCGATGTACGGCCCTTTTTGAGATCGCGCTTGGCAGCGACGCCGCACTCCATGAGCGTGTCATAGCAGGCCCGAGCAGCAACCAGGGCCAAGTGCCCCGGCGTGCCACCGTGCTCGTTGGCGCCATGCGCCGCGGCGCACGAACGTGCCTCGAAGTACGTTGCCAGCGCGTCGCCCATGCCAGCGACCGTCATACGCAGCGGGGCTGCCGCGACCACGTTGGTATCGACCACGACCAGGTCTGGATTCTTCTCGAGCATCAGGTAGCGGTCGAACGACCCATCCTCGTGATACAGCACCGAAATCGCACTGCACGGACCGTCCATCGAAGCCGCC
>CALLST010000216.1:0-2075 GCA_938011875.1 uncultured Collinsella sp.
CGGCGCGATCGGGGTCTTCTGCAATCTCCGGGTTAAGCCTGATGAGGGCGTCCTTGACCATGGGCTCGACCATGACGTCGGCATGGCGGCGCGGGAGGTCTTCGGCAGCCACGTATCTCCAGCCAAGGCTGGCAAGCGCCTCGACGCTCATTTGCTCGATGGTGTTGTCCTCGTTAAACATTTCCGAGCCCTAACTCCTGGTTCAAGATTTTCTTCGTCGTGGCGTTTAGCTCATCGAGGGCCTTTTGTACGGCAAATTTCGATTTGTCGATCGAAGTGGCGAAGTCAGCGAATTCTCTCTGGAGGGAAAACGGAGGCACAGGAATCTCAATTGATCGAATTTTCCTGGTACTTAAGGTGTGTAAACCTGAGGTATTGACCGCTTTAGCCATGATTTGTCTCCTTCCTTCGGAGGACGACAAGAAAGTTTGAACATAAAGCGGGAGGGCCTCGTCTCTTAGGCGAACTCGGATTAGGTGATTCTGATGGACGCAAGGATCAATTTGACCATTCCAAATTGCCGATCTTCCTATTTGTGTATCGCTGCCATTACCCTCAACAATTAACAAGTCGCCGGATATTAGCCTAACGGCTTCATACTCCTGTTCCGTCAGTCCAATGGTCTTCACTTCCGTTAGGTCAAGTTCATTGGGGAGAATATTGGCGACACGAAGGTATGGAAGCTGCAACTTCATGGCTTCTCGTTTTTTGTTCTTTGTAATCCCGCCCTGAATATCAGCTATGTCTTCAAGATGTTTTATCGGAATGCCAGGCTTATCGAACATCTCGACAAATTGTGATTTGACGACGTCATCGCAGGCTGTAAGCAGCTGCCTGTAGTGAGACCTCGTTTCTTGTGCGGTCCAGAGTATGTCGGCAAGATCTTCTTGCTTAGCGATGCTGGGAAGCTCGA
Organism: uncultured Collinsella sp.; assembly: GCA_938011875.1. Taxonomy (GTDB): domain Bacteria; phylum Actinomycetota; class Coriobacteriia; order Coriobacteriales; family Coriobacteriaceae; genus Collinsella. The sequence continues at coordinate 914 of CALLST010000216.1, forward strand.
ATTCAAATTGCGAAAGGCTCTGCCACTTGACTCTTGGCGAGAGGGAGCCTGCCGAATTGGTGACGGCGTGCTCGAATAGGGCGTCGTTCTGGATGATGAACGGGAGCAGCCTCGGAGAGAGGTTGTCCTTGGGGGCGATGACGGTGATGTCTCCAGAGCAGATTCCGTCGAATGGGGCGACGGCCGCTTTGCGCAGGTAGGCCCTGCGACGCCCGAACAGCACCTGCCCCTTTGAGAAAGCCTTAGTGAAGGTGGTCTCGACACCTTCGTCCCAATGGGCGAGTTCGACTTCGCCGGGGTCCAGATGCTCAAGGCCGACCGTCGGCAGTTCTTGGTCTACAGGGACCTTCTGTTTGATTTCGCGGGCCACATCGCCCAGGCAAACGTGGGTCATGTTACTCACCATCGTTTTCATGCAATTTCGCAGCAATAATATCGAGCAGGGACGCGGCCTCTGTGGAGGCGGCTCTCCAGCTTTCTACCGTCTCCTCGATGCTTCTGTCGTCAGCATTTTCATCATTGGAGGGCTTCACGTACAGAGGGATGGAGAGCGAGAAGGCGTTGCCCTCGAGCTCACTAAACGATGCGTGGGATGAGAACCCTTCGATGTCCTCGTCAGATCGGTAGGCATCGACGATTCTCTTGATGTGTTGAGGCTCAAGGTAGCTTTGCGCGTTCTTGCGGGTTACCTCGGCAGAGGCATCTACGAACAGTATTTTCTTGCTTCGATTCGGCGCTTTCTCGCTGCGGCAGATGAGGATGCAGGCCTCCATGGGCGAGTTGAAGAAGAGGTTTGCGCCGAGTCCGATGACCGCCTCAACGAGATCGCTTCTCACGAGCCTTTCGCGCATCTCCGATTCCTCGTTGCGGAAGAGTACGCCATGGGGGAGGAGAATGGAGCACCTGCCTGTGTGTGGGTCCATACTCTTGAGGATGTGCTGTATGAAGGCGTAGTCTGCTCGTCCCTGCGGCGGGGTGCCGAGGAAGTTGCGGCCGTAGGGGTCCGACGCGAACGCCTCGCGGTCCCATTGTTTGATCGAGTAGGGAGGGTTAGCGAGTACCATATCGAAGGTGCGCAGCTTTCCCGCCTCGAGGAAGGCTGGGTGCCGTAGCGTGTCGTCGTTTGCGATTTCGAAGTCCTCGACGCCGTGCAGGAATAGGT
>CALLST010000217.1:0-3779 GCA_938011875.1 uncultured Collinsella sp.
ACCTGCACCCGCTCCCGCGACCGAGCCTGAGCCGGCGCCCGAGCCTGAGACGGCATCTGAGTCCGAGCCTGCACCTGAGCCTGAGCCTGAGCCGGCACCTGCACCTGAGCCGGCGTCCGAGCCAAGCTCCGACGAGGAGCCTCAGGACGAGTAGCCACGCCGTCTGCTATTTGGGGACGGGGTAGAAATGGTGGAAATAACGCTTGACAGATGAGCGGGGGCGGACGTTTCGACGCGTCCGCCCCCGCTTTGCTTTAGCCAGGCTGTTATGGATGGGTGTGACGACTACTCGTCGTGCTTCTCCTCGCGGCGTGCAGCAGCGCGTGCGTCGTGGATGCCCTTGATCGCGGCATGGCGAGCCGTTCGGGCATCATGGATGGCGTCGCGAGCCTCGGCGGTCGTCGCCTTGGCAGAGCGCAACTTGGCGGCCAGATCGGGGTTGGTTTCGGCGACCGCGGTAATCGCGGGGCCGTCGAGTTCCTCTTGCGTGGGCTCGGCCAAAAAGTCGATGGCATACTGGGCGGCCACCATGGAGCCCTTTGCCAGCACGGTCTCGTCGATCTTGTAGAAGCAGGAATGTTGGGCGTACGTGGCGCCAATCTTGGGGTTGCGCGTACCTACAAAGGCGAGCACGCCCGGTACGCGACGCAGGTACTCCGAAAAATCCTCGCCCGAAAGCGTGCCGCGATAATGGCCTTGGCCGGTGGGGCCCAGGCACTTGATTACAGCCTGACGGCAGCGCTCGCTCGAGGCGGCGTCGTTTTCGACCTTGTAGTTGGCGATGGTGTAATCGGTGAGCTCTGCCTCGGCGCCCAAGGCGGCTGCAGTATGCTCCACGATGCGGCGCATAAGCTCCGGCATTTCCTCGTGGGTCGAATCGCCGTAGGTGCGCACCGTGCCGGCGAGGTAGGCCGTGCCGGCGATAACGTTGCGTGCGGTGCCGCCGTGCAGCTCGCCGACGGTGATGACAGCCGGCTCGTAGGTGCTGATCTCGCGCGAGACGATGGTCTGCAGGGCGTTGACGATCTCTGCCGCAACCATAACGGCGTCGTGGCCGCGCTGGGGCATGGCGCCGTGGCACGAGGTGCCGCGGACGTCGATGCGGAACCAGTCGGTATTGGCCATGCGCGGTCCGGGCTCGCAGCTCACGGTGCCGGCGTCAACCTCGCTCCAGATATGCGCGGCGTAGGCACCATCGACGCCGTCGAGCACGCCCGTGCCGATCATGAGTTTGGCGCCCTGGCCGTTTTCCTCACTGGGCTGGAAGACGATGCGGACCTCGCCGTGGATGTCGTCTGTCATATGGCGCAGAATCTGCAGCGTGCCGAGCATCATGGCGATATGGCAGTCGTGACCGCAGGCGTGCATGCAGCCCTCATTGACGCTGGCGAACTCCTCGCCGGTCTGCTCAGTGACGGACAGGGCGTCGATATCGGCGCGCAGCAGGATGCGGCGGCGCGGCGTGCCGTCCTCGCGGTAGGCATCCGGCGCGGTACCGCGAAGCGTTGCCACCAAGCCGGTCTTGAGCGGACGCTCGTAGGGGATATTCATGGCGTCGAGCTGGTTGGCGATGTCGGAGGTCGTGCGCTCCTCGGCAAGGCTCAGCTCCGGGTGCTTATGGAAGTGCCGGCGCTGTTTGATGATATATGGTTCAAACTCGGTAGCGATATCTTTGATGGCTGCGGTGACGTCGTCAGCCGCGCGAGCCTCGGTCGCCGCCATAATCTGCTGTGCCTTGGTCTTCGTCATGGTCGATTTGCTCCTTGCTGGGTTGATCGCAAAATCGTACAGGCTCTCTCCAGTATGCCACCTGCCGCTAGGGCTGGTAAAGTTGCCGTTTGCCGCTTGGGGTTTTGTTACAAGGGCGGGGGAGTACACTCGGGGGTGTTGAATTTTCTGCCAGAGATGGGCATGTCCATGCAACATATCGATCGGATTATCCGCTCCAAGAACGTCTTTACCGCGCAAGACGGCATCGATACTGCCCGCGAGCTGGCGATTGCCATCGCAGGCGACCGTATCGTCGCAGTCGGTGCGCCCGATGACGTGATTGCCGCCGCGCCTGCCGCCACGCCGGTTATCGACTACGGCGAGCAGTTTGTCTGCCCCGGTTTCCATGACGCTCATCTGCACTTCTTCCATACCTCGGTCGGCTCCTCACCGTATATGCTCATGGATATGGGCACGTCAGAGGCGGCACTGGTGCAGCATGCGCTCGAGTTTTCCCAGGATCTGCCTAGTGACGCTTGGGTTGTGACGCAGGGCTGGCGCGATTACCGTTGGGATCCGCCCGAGCATCCTACCAAGGCGTCGCTCGATGCGGCATTCCCCGATCGTCCCTGCGTTATGTATTCGGGCGACGGGCACACGCTTTGGCTCAACAGCCGCGCACTCGAGGCGCTCGGCGTCACGCGCGACAGCGAGCCGCCAGCGGGCGGCAGTTACGACAAGGACGCAAGCGGCGAGCTCACGGGCATTGCTCACGAGGCAGCTGCTATGCAGCTGCTACCGCGCTGCCTTGAGTGGCTGGGGGAGGATCGCATCGCAAGCGCTTACGCCGATCAAATGAGGCGGATGGCCGAGCAGGGCATCACCTCGATATGCGATATGTCGCTCATGCCCATGCCGGGCTGCGATTTTATCCGCGACGACGTCTACGACAAACTGCAGGCAGCCGGCAAGCTGGGCATCCGAGCCCATCTGTTCCCCACGCTGCTGGATGACCAGTCGCGCTTGGAAGAACTCCAGACCCGCTACGCAAACAACGCGCTGCTCTCGGCGCCAGGCTTTAAACAGTTTTTCGACGGTGTGTCGAGCGAACACACGGCATATCTCACCGAGCCCTATACCAACCCGCGCTTCCCGGGCGATCAAGGTCGCCTGACGGTTCCTACCGAGCGTATGCGCAAGCTGGTCCTCGCTGCCGCGGAGCGCGGCCACACTGTGCGCATCCACGTCATCGGCGACGGTGCCATCCATGCCGCGCTCGATATCTTTGAGGAGGCCGCCGAACTGTACGGCCTGCCCCAGCACAGTCATAACACGCTCGAGCATCTGGAGAACCTCTTGCCCGAGGACATCGATCGTCTACGCAAGCTTAACGTCGTTGCCTCGAGCCAGCCCTGTCACATTACACTCGACCCGGGCGGCCCCGAGCGCGATCTGGGCCTGGAGCGCAGCCGCATCATGTGGCCGTTTGCGACCTATAAGCAGCGCGGCATTCGCCAAGCCTTCGGTACCGACAGCCCTATCACAGCTGTTACCAGCATGAGCGTGCTCTACACGGCTATCACGCGCCAGGACCCCAAAAGCCACTGGCCCGAGGGCGGCTGGTTGCCGAGCGAGCGCATCGATGCAGCAACAGCCCTGCGCAACTACACCCTGGGCAGCGCCTATGCAGCGGGCGACGAGCAAAACCTCGGCAGCTTGGAGCCCGGCAAGTATGCCGACCTGGTAGTCCTGGACCAAAACCCGCTCACCATCGACCCCCAAGAACTGCAAGCCACCAAGGTTCAGGCCACCTACCTGGCAGGTAACGTAATCTACGAGCGCTAGCCTCATACCCCACTCATAGGGGGCACGTTTCAGCAACGTGCCCCTTTCTTGTTCGCAACATCTGCATCGCCATTTTGCTGCACTGACTTTTCTGAATGCCGGGGCCGAATTAGTCAACCTGGCTCCCGGGGCGGACCGGAGGGCATGAAGTTTGTCGCGAGTTCCGCACGCAAAGGAAAGCACTTAATGTGCTTTCCGTCTTGCGCAGGACTGTAGAGCAGCAA
>CALLST010000218.1:0-1531 GCA_938011875.1 uncultured Collinsella sp.
TTAGATTCAGACCGGTTCCTCCGGCTTTCAGGGAGATCAGAAAAACAGCTGTTGAGTTATCTTCTTTATTAAACTCCTCCACCAGCTTTGCCCGCTTTTCCTTTCCGGTCGAACCGGTCAGCATATAGTACGCCGTTTCTTCGTTCTCCAGCCGGTCTGCCAGCCGGCTCAACATCGTGGTAAACTGGGAAAATACAAGGATCTTATGTCCGTTTTCCACCGCGTTTCGAATCAGATCCACACACATCTCAAGTTTTGCCGACTCTCCTTTATATTCTTCAAAAAGCAATGCCGGATCGCAGCAGATCTGGCGCAGCTTGGTGAGCTCGGCGAGCACCTTGAGCTTGTCCTTCTTAAACTCCCCAGCCTCGCGGTGCTGCACCTGCTGGGCGATGCGGTCCTGGTTGGCCAGGTAGAGCTTGCGCTGCTCGCCGGTGAGCTGCGCCATGACCGTATCCTCGATCTTCTCGGGCAGGTCTGCCATCACGTCTTCCTTGACGCGGCGCAGCACAAACGGCGACACGAGCGCCTGCAGGCGGGCGGCGCTGTCGCCCTCGGCGTGCTCGACTGGGCTTTCGAAGCGCTTGGCAAACGACTCGCGCGTGCCAAGTAAGCCCGGCATCAAAAAGTCGAAGATGCTCCAGAGCTCGGACAAGCGGTTTTCGATGGGCGTGCCCGTCAGGGCAAAGCGCACGCCGGCAGGCAGACGCTTGGCGGCGTGCGCCACCTGCGTGAGCGGGTTTTTAATGTACTGGGCCTCGTCGAGCACCACACGGGCAAAGTCCTGCTCGGCATACTCGTCGATATCGCGCCGCATGAGGTCATACGACGTTATGACCACGTTATGCTCGTCAGCGCCGGCTATCTGCACGCGGCGCTGCGCCTTGGCGCCCACGATAGCGCACACGTCGAGCGAAGGCGCAAAGCGCTCCAGCTCGGCGGTCCAGTTGTACACAAGCGACGCGGGACACACCACAAGCGTGGGTTTAGTGTCCCCCGCCTCCACGCGCGCCAGGATATGCGCGATCATCTGGAGCGTTTTGCCCAGGCCCATATCGTCGGCCAAGATGCCGCCAAGGCCCAGGTGTTCGAGCGAGCCGAGCCACTGGTAGCCGTCGACCTGATAGCCGCGCAGTGTGGCCTTGAGCGAGACCGGCACCGTAAAGTCCATCTTGCCGAGCGTGTCCAGACGCTCGACGGTGCGGCGGAACGCGGCGTCGCGATCGGCCTCGAGCGCCGGCGTGCGCGCGAGCATGCTGTCGACGAACAGGGTGCTCGACGCGGGAAGCGACACGCCGTCGAGCAGGTCGACGGCATCGACACCCAGGTCCTCGGCAAGGCCAAACGCGGCGCGCGCCCCCTCGTCCAGGCGAATGATGTCGCCGGACGTAAGGCGCGCAAACGTTTGATGGCGCTTGTAGGAGTCGAGGTAGATGGCAAGATCTGCCGCCGAAAGACCGCTCGCGCCCAGTTCAACATCGAGCAGGTTGCTCTTGACGGTGGCACGCACCGAAAGCTTGGGCGCAGGGCG
>CALLST010000219.1:0-3584 GCA_938011875.1 uncultured Collinsella sp.
GTTTGACGAGGATGAGTGCCTTAAGTTCCTGGGTTCCATGGGCGACTGTGAGCTACTCGTGGGCGCCTACCCCGATTACAAGATCCACGTGCACTCCAACACCCCCAACCTGGTGCTCGAGCACATGCTGCAGCTCGGTCAGATCTATGAGGTCTTTATCCACAACATGGAGATGGAGGCCCACGACCGTACCGCCAAGATTCATGAGGACCAGGAAAAGGCCGCCGAGCCCGCCAAGGCGCTGGGCTTTGTCGCCGTTGCCGCTGGGTCCGGCGAGGCAGACATCCTCAAGTCCCTCGGCGTCGACGTGATCGTGTCGGGTGGTCAGACCATGAACCCCTCGACTGCAGACCTGCTGGGCGCTGTTGACCAGGTCAACGCGACCTCGGTCATCATCCTGCCCAACAACGGCAACATCCGCATGGCTGCCGAGGCCGCTGCCTCCGCCTGCACCGACAAGAAGGTCGCCGTCGTTCCCACCAAGACCGTCCCGCAGGCCTTCTCCGCGCTGTTCGCGGTCCTGCCCGATTCCGAGCTCGAGGACGCCGTTGCCGCTATGGTCGACGCCATCAGCGAGGTCCGCGATGGCGAGGTCACCCGCGCCGTGCGCGACTCCAGCGCCTCCGACGGCTCGCCGATTCACTCCGGTGACGTCATGGGCATCATCGCCGGCTCCATCGATGTGGTCGGCTCCGATGTGAAGCAGGTCACGCTCGACTGCATCAACCGCATGCAGGAGGAAGAGGAGGGCGACGCGCTGACGATTCTGGCCGGCGAGGAGCTGTCCGACGAGGCCTTCCAGGAGATCGTCGACGCTATCGAGGAGGCTCAGCCCGACCTGGAGATCGACGCCCATCGTGGCGAGCAGCCGCTCTATCCCGTGATCTTCTCGATCGAGTAGGCATCTGCCCATGTCCGAGCTGTGCTCCGTGCCGCGCGTCTCGGAGCGCTTTGCCCAGAGCAATGCGCTCGACGAGGATATCGCGCGACTCAAATATGTTTCGGGTAAACGTGAGGAGGCCCTTCGCCGTCTGGGAATTCGGACGGTGGGGGACCTCCTTCTCCATATCCCTCATCGATACCTGGACTTTACGCGCTCCTGGTCCATCGAGATGGCGCCCATCGGTACCGTGTGCACCATCATCGCCACCGTCGACCGTGTCGTTCAAAAGCAGCCCCGTTCGCGTATGCAGGTGACTGAGGTCTCGCTCGTGGACAAGACGGGCGTGCTGCAAGTCGCCTTTTTCCGTCAGCCTTGGATTGCCCAACAGCTTAAACAGGGCGACCGCCTGGCCGTGATGGGCAAGGTCGAGTTTGCCTACGGCTTTAAGCAGATGGCCTCGCCCCACTTTGAAAAGCTCGAGGACGGGCGCGCCGCAGGCACCATTCTGCCGGTCCATTACGTGAGCGATGGCGTGAGCCAGGCGTGGATGCGCCGCATCGTAAGCGGCGCGCTCGAGGTCGTCGGCAATCCGTTCGATCCGATTCCCGCGCCGCTGCGCGCAAAGCGGAAGCTCATGAGCAATGCCCGTGCGCTGCGCTCGATCCACTTTCCCTCGAGCATGGCCGAGCGCGACATCGCGCGCCGGCGTCTTGCCTACGAGGAGTGTCTCTGCCTGCAGCTCGCGCTGCGTCTGCGCAACGATGGCGGTATGGTCGACGTGGTGCCTTATGCGCATGCCTCGGGCGAGCACTTGGCTGCGCTCAAACAGGCCCTGCCGTTTTCGCTGAGCGATGAGCAGGAGGCTGCATTTCAAGACATCCTGCATGACATGTGCGATGGCGGTCGTGTGATGAACCGTCTGCTGCTGGGTGACGTCGGTACCGGTAAGACCGCCGTTGCCGCCTGCGCGTTGGCGGTTGCGGCCGATAGCGGTACTCAGGCCTGCGTTATGGCGCCCACGGGCGTGCTGGCGCGTCAATATGCCGATAAGACCGGCCCCTTGCTCTCACAGGCTGGTATGACCTGGGCGCTTCTGACGGGAGCCACGCCGGCGGCCGAGCGTGAACAGATTCATGCTCGGCTCCAGTCTGGCGAGCTCGACGTGCTCTTTGGTACCCATGCGGTGCTTTCGGAGAACGTCACGTTCAAGCATTTGTCGCTTGTGGTGATCGACGAGCAGCACCGCTTTGGCGTGGGCCAGCGAAACGCTCTACGTGCAAAAGGCCCGGGTGCCGACTTGCTGGTCATGACTGCCACGCCGATCCCTCGCACGCTGGCGCTTTCGGTGTACGGCGACCTGGATACGAGCATCATCCGCCATCGTCCCGTTCCGGGTGCCGGCGTTGAGACGCGCGTCCTCACCGAGTCGAGTCGCGACCTGGCCTATGGCGCCATTCGCGAGGCGCACGAAAAGGGGCAGCAAGCCTACGTGATCTGTCCGCTCGTGGAGCCGAGCGATTCGGCCGATGAGCTCGAAGACGTACCCGGCATCGCTCGCGACGACGAGGGCCGCGTGACCGTGCCCGTGCCGTTGCATGACACGGCGACCGAGCTCGATCGCCTGCGTCTGGCGTTGCCGGGTCTTGCCATCGAGCGCCTTCACGGCCGCATGCCGGCGGGGGAGAAGGACCGCGTGATCGATGCCTTCAAGCACGGCGAGATCGACGTGCTCGTCTCGACCACGGTGGTCGAGGTAGGCGTCGACGTGCCCAACGCCACCGTCATGGTCATCGAGAACGGCGAGCGCTTTGGTTTGGCGGCCTTGCACCAGCTGCGCGGGCGCGTAGGCCGCGGCGGCGTGTCGGGTACGTGCCTGGTCATGACGCACTCCAAGGGCAACGGCGGCGCGTCGGCGGCACAAGACCGCCTCCAGTCACTCGAGAAGACCTCGGACGGCTTTACGCTCGCCCAGATGGACCTGCGTCTGCGCCACGAGGGCGAAATCCTGGGTTACCGCCAGCATGGCGGCGTGACCTTGCGCTTTGTTGACCTTGATGCCGACGAGGAATTGATCGAGTGGGCCCATTTGGACGCGGTCGAGCTCTTGCGGTATGCTTGCAACCTTGACTCCGTGGCGACGCGCCCCCTGCGCGATGCGGTCGCCATGCGATATCGACACATTTTTAAGGAGGTCAGCGGAGGATGAGAATCATCGGCGGCGAATGGCGCGGTCGTAAGATCGAGGAGCCCCGTGGTCGCGATGTCACCCGCCCCACGACCGATCGCGTGCGCGAGGCATGCGCATCTATGGTCATGTCGGCATTCGACTTCGATCTGGATGAGGTCCGCGTGCTGGACGCCTTTGGCGGCTCCGGCGCCTTGGGCATTGAGATGCTCTCGCGCGGTGCCCGCTCGCTCACCACGTTCGAGATCGATCGCAACGCTGCTCGTCTGATTACCAAGAATATCGAATCGCTCTGCCGCGACCGTGCGCGTTGGCGCGTGGTCACGGGCGACATGCTGGCGAGTGCCTCGCGCGGTCGTGTACCGGGCGCCCCCTTTGATCTGGTCCTGCTCGACCCGCCCTATGCTTTTGGTGCCGAACCGGTCGAGGAACTGCTGCAGAACCTGGCTCAGCAGGGTCTGCTTGCACCTGGCGCTTATGCGCTGTTTGAGCATGCCGCCGCCGATGCGGGCGCGC
>CALLST010000220.1:0-7203 GCA_938011875.1 uncultured Collinsella sp.
GGGCAATCCAGGCGAGTGCCTACTTGTCGCCGGCCGCCGCCTTGGCCTCATTGAGGTAGCTATAGAAGCTGTACTTGGAGATGCCAAAGAACTCGCAGGCGCGCTCACTCGACTTGGAAATGAGGAAGGCACCGCGACGGTCGAGGTAGCCAATGGCACGAATGCGCTCGTCTTTGGTCATGAGTGCCGCGGGCTTGCCCACAAACTGCTCGCACTCGTGCAGCAGGTCCTCGAGCAGGTCGCCGATGTTCTTGGTAATGGGCTCGGGCTCGGTATAGCCCGTGCCGCCGGTGCCGGTAAAAGCGTCGAGCGAGCGCTCAAATGCCTTCATAAGCGTAATGTCAAAGTTGATGCCCAAAATGCCGACGGGCTTGCCCTCGTCGTTGCGGATAAAGATGGTCGAGGACTTGAGCAGCTTGCCATCGGTGGTTTTGGTGAGGTATGGCTCGCGGTCGTGCACGTCGGTGGTGCCCTCGTGCATGGACTCAAACACAATATGGCTGGGGCCGTCACCCAGTTTGCGCCCGCTGACGTGGCCGTTTTCGATCACTACGATGGAGTGGTCCACGTCCTCGGTCTCCAGATCGTGGACGACGATTTCGCAGTTGGGGCCAAATTGGAGTGCCAGGCCGTGTGCAAGGCGCTTATAGAACTCAATCTGTGCGGGGGTCATGGGTGCCTTCCTAAAAATTAGTTTGGGCACACTTTGCCATAAACCACACCTGTTCGCAAATAGCGAAAGTGTCACTGCGTTATGTGACCGTTCGTCGGCGAAAAGGTACCGATTACGGCAACAAACAATTTGTTAGGTTTGCCAAGCAAAAAGTGTGATAGAACAGTGCTAACAAACTTTTTGTTTGGCATCCACATAAAAGTTCAGTCGCATGAATGGGAATGGGCTGAAACGCGTATGCGGGGGCCGGCAAGAGAGGACTTAAGGAGTTCACCGTATGGCCGATAAGATCCAGTGGGCGGGCAACACGATGCCCAAGAGCGATGACAAGCACTTGGGAAACATGAGCCTCGACCACGTGAAGAAGGCCCGCGCCTTCCACCAGTCGTTCCCTCAATATACCGTCACTCCGCTTGCCCGTCTGGACGGTCAGGCTGCGCGCCTGGGCCTGTCCAACCTGTGCGTTAAGGACGAGAGCTATCGCTTTGGCCTCAACGCCTTTAAGGTCCTGGGCGGCTCGTTTGCCATGGCCAACTACATTGCCGACGAGACCGGCAAGGACGTTGCCGAGTGCACCTTCGATTACCTGACCTCCGATCAGCTGCCCAAGGACTTTGGCCAGGCCACCTTCTTTACCGCCACCGACGGCAACCATGGCCGCGGCGTGGCATGGGCTGCCAACAAGCTGGGCCAGAAGGCCGTCGTGCACATGCCCAAGGGTTCCACCAAGCCCCGCTTCGATAACATCGCCGCCGAGGGCGCCACGGTGACCATCGAAGAGGGCAACTACGACGAGTGCGTGCGCATGGCCGCCGCCGAGGCCGACGCCTGCGAGCGCGGCGTCATCGTTCAGGACACCGCCTGGGAGGGCTACGAGAAGATCCCGTCCTGGATCATGGAGGGTTACGGCACCATGGCTTCCGAGGCTGCAGAGCAGCTGCGCGAGATGGCCATCAACCGCCCGACGCACGTCTTTGTCCAGGCTGGCGTGGGTTCGCTCGCCGGTGCCGTGGTGGGCTACTTCACCAACCTGTATCCCGATAACCCGCCGACCTTCGTCGTGGTTGAGTGCGCGCCTGCCGCCTGCCTGTACAAGGGCGCTGCCGCCGGCGACGGAGATCCGCGCATCGTGGATGGTGACATGCCCTCCATCATGGCCGGCCTGTGCTGCGGCGAGCCCAACATCCTTGGCTGGGATATCTTGCGCAACCACACCACCGCTTTCGTGTCCTGCCCCGACTGGGTCACCGCTCGCGGCATGCGCACCCTGGGCGCTCCCGAGAAGGGCGACCCGCGCGTCATCTCCGGCGAGTCCGGCGCTGTGACCACCGGCCTGGTCGAGACCCTCATGCTCGATCCCGAGTACGCCGAGCTCAAGGAACTCATCGGCCTGGACAAGACGAGCTCCGTGCTTTGTTTCTCCACCGAGGGCGACACCGACCCCGACCAGTATCGCCGCATTGTTTGGGAAGGCGAATATCCCACTTGCTAATCGTTGGGGCGGAGTAAATAGGTATCGCTCCGCCACCTCACAGGTAGATTCCTTCGTTTGAAAGGTTATGAACAATGGCTAAAGAACTCGATTTCGACGCTATCAAGGCTGCTGCTGAGTCCCATCGTGCTGATATGACTCGCTTCCTGCGCGCTATGATCTCCCATCCCTCTGAGTCCTGCGAGGAGGGTGAGGTTGTCGCTTGCATTAAGGCCGAGATGGAGAGCCTTGGCTATGACGAGGTCAAGGTCGACGGCCTGGGCAACGTTATGGGCTTTATGGGCGAGGGCGACAAGATCATCGCCATCGACTCCCACATCGACACCGTCGGTATCGGCAACATCGAGAACTGGGATGCCGATCCCTATGAGGGCTACGAAACCGACGAGATCATCTACGGCCGCGGCGGCTCCGACCAGGAGGGCGGCATGGCTTCTGCTACCTATGCTGCCAAGATGATGAAGGACATGGGCCTCATCCCCGAGGGCTACAAGATCATGGTCGTCGGCACCGTCCAGGAAGAGGACTGCGACGGCATGTGCTGGCAGTACATCTACAACAAGGACGGCATTAAGCCCGAGTTCGTCATTTCCACCGAGCCCACCGACGGCGGCATCTATCGCGGTCACCGCGGCCGCATGGAGATCCGCGTCGACGTTCACGGCACCTCCTGCCACGGCTCCGCTCCCGACCGCGGCGACAACGCCATCTACAAGATGGCCGACATCATCGCCGACGTCCGCGCCCTCAACAACAACGGCTGTGACGAGTCGACCGACATCAAGGGCCTCGTCAAGATGCTCGACCCCAAGTACAACCCCGAGCACTTCGAGGACGCCCGCTTCCTGGGCCGCGGCACCTGCACCGTCAGCCAGATCTTCTACACCAGCCCCAGCCGCTGCGCTGTCGCTGACTCCTGCGCCATCTCCATCGACCGTCGCATGACCGCCGGTGAGACCTGGGAGTCCTGCCTGGACGAGATCCGCAACTTGCCGGCCGCCAAGAAGTACGGCGACGACGTGAAGGTCTCCATGTACATGTACGACCGTCCGTCCTGGACCGGCGAGGTCTACGAGACCGAGGCTTACTTCCCCACGTGGATCAACAAGGAGACCGCTCCGCACGTCAAGGCCCTCGTCGACGCCCACAAGGCCATGTTCGGTGACGAGCGCATCGGCTGCGAGCCCAGCATGGACAAGCGCACCGGTCGCCCGCTGTGCGACAAGTGGACCTTCTCCACGAACTGCGTTTCCATCCAGGGCCGCTATGGCATCCCCTGCGTCGGCTTCGGCCCGGGTGCCGAGTCTCAGGCTCACGCTCCCAACGAGGTCACCTACAAGGACGACTTGGTCACCGCTGCCGCCATGTATGTGGCTGCCCTGAACCTCTACGATCCGAGCCAGGCCGATGGCGACGCCACCGTGTTCCGCGCCGGTCTGACCAACAACAAGATCGATTAGTCCCATTCCTCGATCTTGTTGAGCCGGGGACAGCTCGTGTCCCCGGCACCCCCTGTTGACTTGGGGCCCGCGGTCGTTATCTCCCATGCTTCCTCGACGGTAGCGGGTCCTCGTCATAGTGCTCTGCATGTTCTAGCCACACGCGCATGCCGGAGCACATCTACTCATTGCGATCGTTTCATCTTTAGAAAGGACATTTTCATGGACGCTAAGTTTACCGAGCTCGTCGAGCAGCTGAACGGCCTCGATTTTAAGGGTATGTACGGCAGCGACTTCCTGCACACCTGGGATAAGACCACCGATGAGCTCAAGGCGCTCTACATCGTCGCCGACGCCCTGCGCGAGCTGCGCGAGAACAACGTTTCGTCCAAGATCTTCGATTCGGGTCTGGCCGTCTCCCTGTTCCGTGACAACTCCACCCGTACGCGCTTCTCCTTCTCTAAGGCTGCCAACCTGCTCGGCCTTGAGCTGCAGGACCTGGACGAGAAGAAGTCCCAGATCGCTCACGGCGAGACCGTCCGCGAAACCGCTACCATGATCTCCTTCATGGCCGATGTCATCGGCATCCGCGATGACATGTACATCGGCAAGGGCGACGCCTACATGGCCGAGGTCTCCGAGTCTGTCCAGCAGGCCTACGAGGATGGCGTTCTGGATCACCGTCCCACGCTCATCTCCCTGCAGTCCGACTCCGACCACCCCACGCAGTCCTCTGCCGACATGCTCTACCTCATCAACGAGTTTGGCGGCCTTGAGAACCTCAAGGGCAAGAAGGTTGCCGTCACCTGGGCTTATTCGCCCTCTTACGGCAAGCCGCTGTCCTGCCCGCAGTCGCTGATCAGCCTGCTGCCCCGCTTTGGCATGGACGTCACCCTGGCCCACCCCGAGGGCTATGACCTCATGCCCGAGGTCGTCGAGCGCGCCAAGGGCTATGCCGCCGAGTCCGGCACCACCTTTAAGCAGGTCAACACCATGGCCGAGGCCTTCGAGGACGCCGACATCGTGATCCCCAAGAGCTGGGCTCCGTTTGCCGCCATGGAGAAGCGTACCAACCTGTACGCCGAGGGCGACGACGCCGGCATCGCCGCGCTCGAGAAGGAGCTGCTCGCTCAGAACGCTACGCATCAGGATTGGTGCTCCACGACCGAGCTCATGGAGAAGACCGCCAACGGCCAGGACACCATCTTTATGCACCCGCTGCCCGCCGACATCTCCGGTGTCTCCTGCGAGCACGGCGAGGTCAACGCCGACGTCTTCGACATGCACCGCGTGGGCATGTACAAGGAGGCCAGCTACAAGCCGTACGCCATCGCTGCCATGATGTTCCTGCAGAAGGTTGCCGATCCCGCCGCTACCCTCAAGGCCCTCGACGAGCGTAACACCGCCCGTTGGCTCCAGGCCTAAAGCCGGGCTGAGGTAAGCCATGTAAAGGGGGCGCTCTGCCAACCGGCGGGGTGCCCCCTTTTTTGCATCGTGGGCGTGCGGGATAAGCGCTTTCGATGTAGATGCCCCGCGACGCGAGTTATGGGTACGATGGTTTCAGGGGAGGTATCGCCATGAAACTTGGTTGCGTCATTATGGCTTCGGGCGAGGGCAAGCGGTTTGGCTCTAACAAGATGCTTGCCGATATCTATGGCGAGCCGCTGATTGCCCGGACCATCGATTCGGTTCCCCGGGGCTTTGACGTCGTGGTTTCGACGCGTTGGCCCGAGGTCGCTCAGATTTGCGAGGACAAGCATTGCCCGTGCGTGCTGCACGACGGCGAGCTGCGCAGCGAAAGCGTCCGTGCGGGCCTTTCATGGGGAGTCGAACGCAACTGGAAAGGTTGCCTCTTTTTGCCGGGCGACCAGCCGCTTGTGAGCACGGACTCTTTTGAGGCCATGGTTCGCGCGTTTGACGAGCGTGGCCGCAAACATCCGGTGCGCTTGGCGTGCAACGGTGAGCCTTCGAGCCCGGTGCTCTTTCCGGCGGAACTATTCGATGCACTCATGCGTCTTGAGGGCAAGGACGGCGGGGGCTCGATTCTCAAGGACCGTACCGACGTGGTGCTGGTCGAGGCGCGTGCCTACGAGCTGTGGGACGTCGATACCGCCAAGGGACAGCAACGCATAACGGAGCATATCGCCGCCTGCTCGTATTTTGATCGCGTGGCCAACTGCATCAATCAATAAGGAGCAATTATGATCATCATCAAAAACGGCGCGCTCGTGACGCCCCAGGGGCTTCGCCGCGCCGATCTTGCCATGGAGGGCGATAAGATTGTGCGGATTGCCGCGGCGATTGAGCCGGCCGAGGGCGATACCGTCGAGGACGCCGCGGGCTGCTGGGTGTTTCCCGGCTTTATCGACGGCCACACGCACATGCAGTGCTGGACTGGCATGGATTGGACAGCCGATAGCTTTGAAACCGGCACGCGTGCGGCTGCCTGCGGCGGTACGACGACCATCGTGGACTACGCGACGGCCGATCGCGGCGTGACCATGCCCGATGCCTTGGCCGAGTGGCATCGCCGCGCCGACGGAACCTGCACGGCCAACTACGCCTTTCATATGGCACTCGCCGAGTGGAATGAACGCAACCGCGCCGATCTTTCGGCTATGCGCGAGGCGGGCGTATCGTCGTTTAAGACCTACTTTGCCTACGATCATTTGCGCCTGGACGATGCCGAGACGCTCGAGGTGCTCGAGGAGCTCAAGCGTATTGGCGGCATACTGTGCGTGCATTGCGAGAACGGTACGCTGGTGAATGAGCTGCAGAAGCGCGTGTACGAGCAGGGGATTCATGGGCCCGAGGGGCATGCGCTCAGCCGCCCGGACGTGTGTGAGGCCGAAGCCGTGAGCCGCCTGCTGTATCTGGCGCACCTGGCCGGCGACGCCCCAGTCAACGTGGTGCACCTTTCGACCAAGTTGGGGCTCGGGGCCATTCGTGCTGCCAAAGCGCGCGGGCAGAAGAATATCTATGTCGAGACCTGCCCTCAGTATCTGATGCTCGACGATACTTGCTATCTGGAGCAGGGCGAGGACGGCTTTGCGGGCGCCAAGTACGTGATGAGCCCGCCGCTGCGCCATGCCGGTGACCGTGCCGCGCTGCGCGAGGCGCTTGTGGCCGGCGAGATCGATACTATTGCGACCGATCATTGCAGCTTTAACCTGCACGGGCAAAAGGACCGCGGACGCGACGATTTCCGCGCGATTCCCAACGGCGGACCCGGCGTGGAGCATCGTCCTGTCGCGATCGCTACGAGCTTTGAGGGACAGCTGGGTCCCGAGGATCTGTGCCGCTTGATGAGCGAGAACCCGGCGCGCATCTTTGGCATGTATCCGCGTAAGGGCTGTCTTGCCGAGGGCGCCGATGCCGACGTGTGCGTGTGGGATCCCAAGGCGCGCTGGACCATTAGCGCGGCGACGCAGCATCAGGCCGTGGACTACACGCCGCTCGAGGGCTTTAAGGCGCATGGTCGCGCCAAGGCTGTGTTTGTGAACGGCGTGCTGGTGGCGCGCAAAGGCGATCCCACCGGATCCCAACCCGGCCGCTAAGTGCCCCGCTATCAGGGGGAGTGCCGGACCCCCTCCGCAGTT
>CALLST010000221.1:0-9502 GCA_938011875.1 uncultured Collinsella sp.
AGGAGCGGCGGCGGTTTCGCCGAGGCCTCGTCCTCCCCCACCGGCGACAACTCAACCGCAACCTCGTAGGAACGAAGCGTCGTCGTTCCCCGCGACCAGGCGGGCTCAAAGGAGATGGTCTGGCCGCGCAGCAGGTCCAGCACATATACGATGCTATGCTCGGACAGCGGCAACTGACGCTCGGCGACAAAACCACTGCGGGCAAAGTCGTACGACGCCGAACGCGAGCTTGTGATGTCATCGAGATAGGCAACTGTCGTCACAACAAGGTTGAGCAGCTTTGTCGACACGTCTTCGAAGGCTTCGGGCGTATGGACAAACGTGAGCTTCTTGCCGTACGAGAAGGTGCCGCCGCGCACGTAGGCATCGGCCATGCCGTCGATGTCCTTGACCACGTAGGAGACCGATCCACAACGAATGCGAAGCTCGAGCGCCCAGCTAAAGCGGTCGGCAAACAGTGGATTGTAGTACGGCACCAACGAGGGCTCCAACACCGCCTTGGGGGCATCGGGATCCACACTGCCAGCGAGCTTGCGGCGCATGCTCGCCAGCTCATCCATGCGTGCGTCCGAAAGATCGGAGAGCGCCGCCATGAGGCTGGGACTCGTGGGGACGGGCGCCGGAAAGGGAAAGTTGGGATTGACGGCCGGCGCTTTGAGCGCGGTGCGCGCGGGCTGTTTCGGCTGCGCCGTAAACGTGCGGACCGGCGTGCGCAAACCTTCGACGGGCTCGGCGCCGCTGGCATCCAAATACGCCAGAGCCGTGGCAATAGCGTGCTTGCACATACCGGGGTAACGATAGGCGGCGGGGCAATCGCAGTCGTAGTCGATCACCTCGTGCTCGTCCATGTCGAGCGCCACGTGCGTCTTGTACAGGTCGCCGCGCGAGCCACGCACCGTGCCCTCGATGTTCACGTTTTTGGAGAAGCGCGAGCCGGAGTCCTCAAACGACAGCACGGCACCGTTGAGCATGAGCGAGCGCCCCTTCATAAAGGTGCTGCTAAGCGCCGCCTCCTTACGAAGCGCCTGCACAAACGTCCCCTGCGCCATCACTTCCTCCAATCTCACCAACCGGATGATTTTAGATAACCGTCACGCGGCCTTGGTTACCCACGATGGCCTTGGCCTCTGCCAGCAGCGGAATCGAGCGTGCGTTGACCTTGGCCGGCACCTCAGCACGCAGCACGCGCCCGTCGACTTGCTCAATAAAGATCTCCACGCGGTCGCCGCCCGGGTTGGTGGTGAGCACCGTGGCCAGGCGCGCCATATTGCCCTGGCTAAAGCGGCTGTTGGGCACCATGACCTCAAACACCTTGGGCTTGTTGTTCTCCTCGTTAAGCTCAAGCGGCACGATCTCCTGCGCGATGATCTGGTCGCCGCGGTCCGAACGCTCGAGCTTGCCCTTAATGCGAACAAACGCATCAGACAGCTGCGCACCGGTCTCGGGATCGACCTCGCCGTACAGGTACCCCTCGGCCTCCTTGTAGGTCTTGGGGAACACCACGACCGTGGCCTCGCCTTCCATGTCTTCGAGCTGCACGATGCCCATGGGGTCGCCGTTTTTGGTCACGCGCTTGGACACGCTCGAGACCATGCCGGCCCACCACAGCGCCTTGCCCTCGGGAATCTCCTGGTTGATGGTACCACCCGTGGGGTTTTGCACCTCGTAGCCGGTATCGATCTGCGAGAACGAGAAGTCGCGTGCCTTGGCTAGTGCATACTCAAACGGGCGCAGCGGGTGGTCCGAGACATAGATGCCCAGAACCTCCTTCTCCTGGCTCAGCTTAAGGTGGCGGTCCCACTCCTGGCCATCCGGATCGGGCACGCTCACCTCAAAGCCCGAGCCCTCAACGTCGCCAAACATATCGAAGAACGACGTCTGGCCGCTCGCGCGGTCCTTCTGGCGCTTTACCGCGGCATCGATGATGTTCTCGGGGTTGTTCTTATCCACAAAGTGCATCATCTGGCGACGCGGATACCCCGTGGAGTCGAAAGCACCTGCCTTGATGAGCGATTCGATCACGCGACGGTTAGCCTGGCTCGAGTCCACGCGCTCGACAAAGTCGTGCAGCGTCTTAAACGGACCGCCCGCCTCGCGCTCGGCGATAATCGCCTGCGCCACGCCGGTGCCCACGCCGCGGATACCGGCCAGACCAAAGCGCACGCCTTCCTTGGTAGCCGTGAACTCGGTACCCGACTCGTTGACATCTGGCGACAGCACGGGGATGCCGTCATGACGGCACGCCGAGACGTAGTGAACGATCTTGTCGGTCTTGCCCGTATAGGACGTCAGAACGGCCGCCATGTACTCATGCGGATAGTGCGCCTTGAGCCATGCCGTCTGCATAACCAGGATGGCGTAACCGGCGGAGTGCGACTTATTGAAGGCGTAGGACGCGAACTCAAGGACATCGTCCCAAATCTTCTGGGCGACCTCGCGCGTGTAGTTGTTCTTGATAGCGCCGTTCATCCAGTGGTCGTAGGTGGTCTCGTCCGAGCCATCCTCCCAGTGGAGCACCGTCGACGTGAGCAGCTTGATCTTTTTCTTAGCCACGGGCTTACGGATACGTGAGTCCGATTCGCCCTTGGAGAAGCCGCACATCTCGACGGAGATGAGCATAACCTGTTCCTGGTAGACCATGGTGCCGTAGGTTTCGCCCAGGATGTCGTCCAGGCGGTCGTCGTAGGAGACGGCCGGCTCCTTGCCGTTCATACGGTTGATGTAGGACGAGACCATGCCGGCGCCCAGCGGGCCCGGGCGGTATAGAGCGATCAATGCCACGACGTGCTTGTACTCGGTGGGCTTCATGTTCTTGATCGTGGCCGTCATGCCGGCGGACTCGACCTGGAAGACGCCGGCGGTGTGGCCGGAGCCCATGAGCTTAAAGATCTCGGGATCGTCAAAGGGAATCTCTTCCTCTTTGATGTCGATGCCGAAGTTCTTTTTGATGTTTGCCTTGGCCTTAGAGATAACCGTCAGCGTGCGCAGGCCCAGGAAGTCCATCTTGAGCAGGCCCATGTCGGCAACGGTATGGCCCTCGTACTGGGTAATCTCGACGCCGCCCTTGGTGTCGAGCTTGGTGGGCACGTGCTCGTTGACGGGGTCGCGGCAGATCAGAACGGCGCACGCGTGCACGCCCTCGCCACGGGTGAGGCCCTCGATCGAGAGCGCCGTGTCGATGATGCGGCGGGCGTCGTCGTCCTTTTTATAGGCCTCGGCAAAATCGGGGTTAAACAGATCCTCTTTGCCGGGTTGCTTTTCGAGCACCTGCTTGAGCTTGACCTTGGGGTCGCTCGAGACCATCTTGGACAGGCGCTGGCCCATGTAGACCGGGTAGTCCAGGACGCGCGCGGCGTCGTTGATGGCCTGCTTGGCCTTGATGGTCGAGTAGGTGATGACGTGGGTGACCTTCTCGGGGCCGTAGAGCTGGCGAACGTGCTCCACGACCTCGAGGCGCCGCTCATCGTCGAAGTCCATATCGATATCGGGCATCTCGGTACGCTGCGGGGACAGGAACCTCTCGAACATCAGGCCGTTCTCGAGCGGGTCGAACGCGGTGATGTTCATGGCGTAGGCGACGATAGCGCCGGCGGCAGAGCCACGGCCGGGGCCGACGCCGATGCCGTTGTCCTTGGCCCATTGCACGTACTCGGCAACGATGAGGAAGTAGGCGGCAAAGCCCTTGTCGCAGATGACCTTGTATTCGTACTCAAAGCGCTCTTTGATGTTGACGCCGCCGATCTCGCGCGTGGCCCAGTCGTCACCGTAGTGCTGGCGCAGGCCCTTCTCGCACTCGCGGCGGAACTGGCTCTCGTGCGTCTCGCCGGGGTCGAGCAACGGAAAGCGCGGCAGGATGATGGAGTCCCAGTCCAGCTCAACGTAGCACTTGTCGGCGATCTCGAGCGTGTTGTCGCAGGCCTCGGGGCAATACGGGAACATCGCCCGCATCTCCTCCTCGGTCTTCATGTAAAACTCCGAGCCGGTCATGCGCATGCGGTTGGGGTCGTCGACCTTGGCGTTCATGCCAATGCACATGATGACGTCCTGCACGGGCGCATCCTCGCGGCGCAGGTAGTGGAAGTCGTTGGTAGCGATAACCTTGACGCCCACCTGCTTGGCGATGTCGATGAGCGTGCGGTCCATCTGCTCGTCGGTCAAGCCGTTATCGGTGGTAATGCCGTGTTCCTGGATCTCGATGTAAAAGTCGCCAGGGTCGAAGGTGTCGCGGAAGGTCTCGGCCCACTTGATGGCGCCCTCCATGTCACCGCGGTCGATGTATTTGGGAATGATGCCCGCGATGCAGGCGCTCGTGCAGATCATGCCCTTGGCGTGGCGACGCAGGTTGTCGAGCGTCACGCGCGGCTTGTAGTAAAAGCCCTGCACGGCGGCCTCGGAGACCGTCTGCATCAGGTTGACGTAGCCCTCCTGGTCCTTGGCCAGAAGGATCATGTGGTAGAGCTCGGGCTTATGGTCGCGGGCGAGCGTCTCGTCCGGCGTAAAGTAGACCTCGCAACCAAAGATGGGCTTGATGACCAGGGGCGGCTTGAGCTCGTCGATGTTGCCCTTCTCGTCCCACATGGCCATGTCCTTCACATACTGGGCATGCTCGCGCGGGCTTTCCTCGGGATCGGGCTCCACCAGCTCGTCGCGGCGGTCCTTTTCCAAGAAGGCCTTGTCGTGACTCCAGGTTTTGTACTCGGGCGTGTTGTGGTTAACGGCGTCGCAGGCCAGCGCCAGGTCGGGCACGCCATACATGTAGCCGTGGTCGGTAATGGCCACGGCGGGCATGCCCAGCTCAACGGCACGGTTGACCATATCCTGGATACGGGTTGCGCCGTCGAGCATGGAGAAAACAGTGTGATTGTGCAGATGGACGAATGCCATGTGATGAGCTCCGATGCGGGTTCGTGTTCTGACTGAACGATTTTACCCCACGGCACGGACAGCACCCGAACCTAGCCAAACCAACACGGGTAGCTAATTTGGGACGGGTCTTTTTTAGCTACCCTTTGACTGACGGCGAACGAGTCGGGGTCGGAATACATCTCAACCGATGTATGGGGGTAGCTAAAAGAGCCCCGTCCCAAATTAGCTACCCCTGAGCTGCGGTGGAATCGGGAGGGATCCCACCGCAAGTTATCTGAGGGCTAGAGATTGTAGGTGACTACTTGGGGTTCGGCGGGTTCGACGAAGATGGCTGGATTCGCCTGCTCCACGCGAACGAACTTGACGGTCACGACCTCAAAGCCCGCCTTGTGCAGAACATCAGCGTAAACGCGCGCCTGCAGGGCGTGCTTCTCCTGCAGCTGTTCCGGCGTCTCGTCCGGTGTGCCGCCCGTCTTGTAGTCGATGACCAGCGCGCGTGACGGATCGGCCGGGTCGGTGACCAGTGCATCGATGGCGCCCTCGGCATAGGCACCGTAGTGGGCGATGTCCTCGTCCTCGCAGCCCAGCGAGAAGAACGGCACTTCGGCACGGACGCACGGCCAGGCAAGAAGCTCAGCACGGACCGACGACTTGAGCCAGCGATCCAGAGCGACATCGAAGCGCTCGCGCTGCTCCGGCGTCAGGCGCCACAGGCGCGCCAGCGCATCGGCACGCTCAGCGGGCAGCGCATCGGCACCCATCTCGATCAGCCACTGGCAGGCGGCATGGAACGCCGAGCCCAGTGCCATGGGGTTGCCGGCAGGCTCAACGGCGGCCACGTCTGCATCCGTCATCTCCGAGCCATCCAACTCGGCATCATCGCCGGACTCGTCCATGGGAACACGAGCCTCGGCGGCACGATCTTCCGTCTCGGCATGGAGTGCCGCGGCGATTGACGAGTAGCTATACGAGTCACGCACCGGGAACGGACAGATGCCCATGCGCACGCCCACTGCCTGGGGATACACGAGCTCAAACGCATCGGGCTTGGGGTCGGCAGGACCGAGGACGATTGTACTGGCCGAATCGTCGGCAGCATCTGTATCGACATCGCCACGAACAAGCCCACCCTCGGCATCCAGCGAAGCGTTGGCCTCAAACGCCCGCTCGCCAAAGGTAAAGTCCGCGAGCGAAATGAGCTCGTAGTCGCCCGGCTGGGAGTTGTCGAACACCAGGTGGTCGGCATCGAGCTGCGGCATATCCAGAGCGTCGGTCGGCAAAATACGGCGCAGCACGTCGTAGGTCAGATCGGTCTCGACGTCGAAGGCCGGCGCACACAGCTTGCCACGGCTCACGCCGGCATCCATCGCCAAGATCACCAGCTCGCGCGCACGCGTCATGGCAACGTAGAGCAAGCGGGCCCGCTCCTCGAGCGAAAGCCGCAGGTCATCGTTGCGCAGGCGAGCAAATGCCTCGGCGGGAGAACCCGTCGCGCAGACGTCCTCCATGAGCTCCGGCGGCAACCACAGCGACGTGCCCTTGCCCTTAAACGCATGCTCAAACTGCTTTTTGACGTCGTCGCCCTTCACAAAGGTGCCGTCGGCAAGCTTAACGCCGTCGAAGCGTGCCGGCAGCGCCACGACCTGCGCTCCGCCCTCGACACGTCCCATCTGAGCCGCACCGGACGATTTGCGCACGCCAAAGCACTCCGCAACCGCCACGACCGGATATTCCAGGCCCTTGGAGGCGTGCACCGTCATGATGCGCACCGCGCCGTCGCCCTCCTCGTTGAGGGCGCCCGGGGCTTCCTTGCCCGCCAAGAAGCGGTCGAAGGCCAGCGCGATGGAACGCGGCGAGTTGCCGAACTCGGCCTCCGCCTCGGCCACGGCGTCGAGCGCCTTGAGCACGTTGGCGGCAATGGCCTTGCCCTCGGGACCACGCTGCGCCAGGCGCACGAACCAGCCGGAGGCATTGACCGCGTCGCGCGCGATGGCGGCGAACGAATCGCGGCCCACGCGACGGAGCGCATACCGCAGCACCTCGCGGGCGCGCGTCACGA
The DNA here is from genome assembly GCA_938011875.1 of uncultured Collinsella sp. Lineage (GTDB taxonomy): Bacteria > Actinomycetota > Coriobacteriia > Coriobacteriales > Coriobacteriaceae > Collinsella. The sequence goes on from CALLST010000221.1 coordinate 6,926, forward strand.
GCGGCAAGTCTTGCAAACCCGGCACATCGGAATCGCTCATGATGCCCACATCGATATTGCGGCGCGACGTCTCGCCCGTCTGCTCGTCGAGCTTGGTCGCCAGCGCCAGGAACTCCTGGGCGCCGAGCGCAAACATCGGCGAGGCGAGCAGCGGCATAAGGCCCTGCGCCGTATCGGCCGGATTGGCGAGCGCACAAACCAGGGCGCGCACCGTCTGCACCTCGGCTGCTTGGGCAAAGACCGAGCCGCCCGCGATGACGCAGTCGAGCCCCTGGTCGCGGAAAGCCTGGGCGTAGACGTCTGCGTTGGTCATGCGGCCCAGCAGCAACACCATGCCGCCCTGGGGCTGGCCGGCATCGGCAAGCGCGCGGAATCGCTCGGCGATTGCACGGGCCTTGGCCTGCGTGCGCTCCTGTGTACTGCCGCCGGCAACAAAGAGGGCCTGGCGACGCGAGGCGTCTGCCACCAGCGTGTCTTTGCGACCGTCGCTCGCCTCAAGATCCAAAAAGCCCTGCATCAGGCCGCCGTCATCGCCATCGAAGACGCGTGCCACGTAACGCAGCACCTCGTCATGGCTGCGGAAGTTGCGCACGAGTTTGACGAGCTGGCCAGCAGGGGCGTCGGCCACGGCGGTCGCCTCGGGCGCGGCAGACGAGCCCACCTTGCGCTCCTGGCGACGGAACACCTCGACCTCGGCGCCGCGGAAGCGATAGATGGACTGCTGTGCATCGCCCACGGTGCACAGCGCGCGCTCCCCCGCACCCGTCAGGTAGCGGATCAGATCGACCTGCATCTGGTCGGTATCCTGAAACTCATCGATCATGACCATCTTAAAGCGGCCCTCGTATGCCGCTCGGATGGCCGGGTAATCGCGCAGGGCCTCGTAGGCCATACGCAGCAGGTCGTTGTTATCGAGGGCGGACTGGGCAGCCTTCAGCGCGCGATACTCGGCCTCCACGGAACGGGCCAGGCCCACCAGCGCATCGAGCGCCGGGCCACCGCAGGCAAGCACGATATTGACAAACGCATCGGCGGCCTCGGCCTTGAGCAGCTCGACCTGCTCCTTAGGGAATGCTTTGCTCGCGCGCGGCATGGTGCATGACATCATGAGTCGCGCCGCATCGACCATGGTCTTGTCGCTCGCCTCGAACGCGTCGATGGCATCGAGCGCCGCCTGTGCCTTCTCGGTCGAGGCCTTGCTTGCGCCCAGCGCCGCGCGATAGGCATCGGCGAGTGCCGAGGTATCGGCCTGGCCGCGCGCCACGCGCACGTCGTCCATACCGCCCGGCAACTGGCTCGACAGCTCCAGCAGGTCGCGCACCAGGCCCTTGATGGTCGTGCCGGTGCCAAAGGAACCGCCCTCGCCCGCCATGGGATACCAGGCATAGAGGGCCTTGAGCGATGCCGCGAGCTCGGGGGCGGCATCGGGTGCCGTCGCGCGACCCAGCACATGCTCGACAGCCTGATCCATGAGCTCGTCGGTATCGGTGAGCACCGTGAACTCGGGGTCGATGCCCAGCTCCAGCGCGTGCGCGCGCAGGATACGCGAGCACATGCCGTGAATGGTCGAGATCCACGCGTCGTCGACGGTCAATGCTTCCTCGTCCATGCCCTCGTCGATAAGCGCACGGCGCACGCGGTCGCGAATCTCGGCCGCGGCATCCTTGGTAAAGGTGATGGCGAGCACCTGGTCCAGATGCTCGACGAACGGACCGGATTCGGGCGAGAGCGCGTAGACGATGCGGCGCGTGAGGGTAAAGGTCTTGCCCGAACCGGCGCCCGCCGAGACAAACAGCGGACGGTCGAGCGTCTTGACGATCTGCAGCTGTTGCGGCATCAAGGTCGAAAGATCCATGGTCTACACATCCCTCTTTACAAACGTACCTTCGTGGTTATACGAGCAGCGGCCATGCGCGGCCTGCGTCGACGCCGGGTCGGCAGCAGCGACATTGCCCGCCTCGAGTTCGCGCAAGCGCTCGGCGATGCCGGCCTCCACGCGATCGAGCAGCGCATCGAAGTCCATGTTGCCGCCCTCACCGGGAAAGCCCTTCTTAAGCCCCGGGATGTGGCCGTCGCCACGCTCCTCCTCGAGCAGTTCGGCACTCGCGGCGCCTCGCAGCGCCGGTTTGCCGCCCTTGGTCGAAAAATAGAGCGCCGCACGGGTATCCAGATCCAGCGCCCGGCGCATGGCCTGCGCATAGATAAGCGTCTGGGTATGGGGCGGCAGCCACCGCGGATCGTCGATGGGCGCCGTGCCCGATTCCTCGTCGCGCACCGTGGGGTCGGCGAGTTTAAACTCCTCAACGCCCGTGCGATGCTTGTAGTCGATCACGACGGCGCGGTTCTCGGCATCCACGTCCACACGGTCGATGCGCCCACCGAGCGGCCAGCCGGCATACTCGACCTGGAGCTCGTTGAACGCAAACTCCAGGTAGCGCGGGGCAAAGGGGGCAAGTGCCTCGGACTCGTAGGCAAGCACACCCTCCAGCTGCGGCAAGATCTCGGCCACCTGGCGTTCCTCCACCGCAGAGAGCGGCACCAGCGGGCCCTCCGTGCCGCGCTTGCCGGCGTGCTCGG
>CALLST010000222.1:0-1674 GCA_938011875.1 uncultured Collinsella sp.
GTTGATATGACGGGCCGATCGGCGTGAGCCGATAAGAAAAGGCCCGACGTTTGCAGCATCGGGCCTTTGCGTTGATTACCGGCTTGCGCCTTTAATCAACAAGGTTGCAAGATGAATAATATCACGATGCACGGTAGTCTGACCGTGCCCGGATTAAACTTGTAAGTGCAACGGCTGGTTTCGGGTCGGCTTGTTTTGATTGTAGCTTGGCCATCTCCTCGTCCCATACCTCGTTGGGCGTTTTGTATCCGAGGAGTTTCATGGGGGTGTCGTTGATCTCCCCGACGATCGCGTCGAGCTCGTCCTGCGTGAGATCCTCGAAACTGGTTCCCTTGGGCAGATAGCGGCGGATCCTGCCGTTCCTGTTCTCGTTGCTGCCGCGCTGCCAGGAGCTGTACGGGTCGGCGAAGTACGTGAGCATGCCCAGCGCCTCGTCCACCAGCACGTGCAGGGACGCCTCCGTGCCGTTGTCCCACGTGCGGTCGACGCGCGCGGCCGGCGGCATGCCCTTGAATATCTCGTACTCGGCCCTGGCCGTGGCGGACGCGCTCTTGTCGTCGACGAGCCGGGCGAACAGCCTGCGGCTCCTGCGCTCCACCTGCGTGTTCATGCAGCGCCTCGACGGCGCGGCGCCGACCACCGTGTCCGACTCGAAATGGCCGAACCCCTTCCTGGATCCGACCGCCTCGGGCCGGTCCGTGATGGGCACGCGCATCGGGATGCGCGGCCCTTTCGCCTTCCTGCCCTTTTTCCTCGTCCGGCGTTTCCTGCCGCGCGCCAGATACTGGCGCAGGTCCAGCGCCCGCTGCGGCTTGGCGTAGATCCACTGGTAAAGGCACTCGTGGCTGATCCGCATCGACGGGTCGCCGGCGCACTGGGCCTTCAACCGTCCCTCGATCAGTTCCGGGCTCCACCCCCTGCGCAGCGCGTCCAGCACCCAGGCGCGCAACGGGCCCGAGTCCATGCGGCGCGGCTTGCGGGATCCGCGCCGGCGCAGGTCCGCCTTCCTCTGCGCGGCCAGCGCCGAATAGAACGGACCCGAGGTCCACGGCCCGGTCTTCAGCCGTTTCGGCCGGTAGGGGCGGTACGACCCGTTCTCGTTGGACGCGAACCACAGGCCGCGCCTCAGCTCGCGGCTCACCGTGGACTTGTCCCGGCCGATCCTCTCCGCGGTCCGCCGAATGCTCAGATGCTGTTCGCAATGCAGCTTCTCGATCAGGATCCTCTCCTCGGACGACAGGTGCGAATACTGTTGACCCATGAGTGCGACACCTTCTTAAGTTAGAAACTTCGAACACTTCCAACCCTAGACAAGGTGTTGCACTTCTATTTAGAACCCGGGGTGAACGGGCGCACCGTGATCGTCCATGTGGGCGATGGCGAGGCGAACGCCACGGTTGACGGCACGCACTTCAACGTGCGTAGCCTGTGGCAGCTCTACCAGTTCTGAGACTGCTCGTGTAGCGTCTCATTAAGGCGCGGTGCCCCCCCTAGTCGGGTATCGCGCCGGCAACCTGAAAACCGATAATGTTGGCAAGTGCTTGCAATTTGTGGTGGACGATTGCAAGCTAACGTCTTGGATTGTTGCCGCTATCCAATATCTCATTAGGTCTACCGGTGGACCAAAAGTACGTTGCTTTGTAAGGGGAGTTAATGAAATGAACAAACCCGCAC
>CALLST010000223.1:0-18613 GCA_938011875.1 uncultured Collinsella sp.
CAGCGAACTAAACGGTCAGACCCGCCCAGGAGGACCCACATGATCAAAATCACCGTCCCAGCAACCAGCGCCAACCTAGGCATTGGCTACGATACCCTCGGCATGGCCGTCAGCCTCTACTCGCACTTCACCTTCGAGCGCGCCGACAAGCTCACCATCACGGGCTGCCCCGAGGAGTTCCAAAACGAGAATAACCTGGTCTACGTGAGCTTTGTGGATGCACTGGCCGCATGGGGCGAGTCGGCTTTCCCCGTTGCCATCGACATTCAAACTGATGTGCCCGTCGCCCGCGGCCTGGGTTCCAGCTCCACCTGCGTCGTCGCCGGCATCATGGCTGCTGCCGCGCTGACAGGCCACACCGTCGACCGCGCCGAGCTCGTCCGCATCGCCACCGAGGTCGAGGGCCATCCCGATAACGTCGCCCCCGCTATCCTGGGCGGCGCCGTCTGCTCCTTTACGCCGACCGATTCGCTCCCCCAGTGTCTGCGCTACGAGGTGAGCGATCGCTTGCGTTTTATTACCGTGATTCCACCTTACGAGGTGCACACGAGTGAGGCGCGCAAGGTCGTGCCGCAGGAGATTCCGCTCTCCACCGCCGTGTGGCAGATGGGCCGCATCGCCGGTATGACGCGCGGCTTGGAGACTGGTGACCTCGACCTGATTGCCGCCGCCAATGACGACCGCATCCAGGAGCCCTATCGTCGCCGCCTGATTCCCGACTACAACGCCGTGCGCGACACCTGCCTTAACGGCGGCGCCAAGACCATCTGGATCAGCGGTTCAGGCTCGACCCTTATGGCGGTGACCGACGACACCATCGTGGCAAAGTTCCTGCAGGTCAAGCTGCGCGAACAGTTCCCTAAGTGCGACACGCATATTCTGACGTGCGACACGGAAGGCGCCCAGATCGAATACCTGTAGTCGCCGTCCCGTATACTCGCCGGGGAGGCCAGGGGCTTTGCCCCCAAATCGTCCTCGGACATGGCAGGACCCCCGCTGCGCACTTCGTGCGGCGGGGGTCCTGCCGTCCTGCGGAAAGATTTGGGGGCAAAGCCCCTGGCCTCCCCTACGTTAGCTTCGCTGGCGGCGGCTACAGAGACCTACGCTCTGGAAAGTCGCCGGGCTGATAGCCTGCCTTTTATTGATAGGGGCGCTTATTAGAGGCAGGCCTCGGCGATGCGGCGCTTGAGTTCGTCGATGCCGGTGCCGGTTTGGGAGCTTGTGATGATTACGTTCTCGGCCGGGACGTTGAGCTGTTTTTTGATGGCTGCCGCTTGGCGGGCCTGCTGGGTGCGGCTGAGCTTGTCGGCCTTGGTGAGGCAGACGATAAAGTTGAACTCGTTGCCCTGCAGGTAGTCGATCATGTCATGGTCGAGCTTACTGGGGTCGTGGCGAATGTCCACCAGCGATACAACCAGGTTAAAGCTGCGCTCCGAGTCGAAGAAGTCGCCGATAAGCTCGGCCCAGCGGTCACGCTCGGCCTTGGAACGACGGGCGAAACCATAACCCGGCAGGTCGACGAAGTGCACGTCGTCAGCCTCAAAGAAGTTGATGTTGCTCGTCTTGCCCGGTGTGCTCGAAACCTTCACCAGGTTCTTGCGGCCAAAAAGCTTGTTCATGATCGACGACTTGCCCACGTTGGAGCGGCCGACGAAGCTCACCTCGGGGCAGGTGGACTCGGGAATCTGCGAAACCTTGCCATAGCTGGCAACGAACTTGGCAAGCTGGTAGTTAATGGAATCGGCCATGGACACTCCTTGGTCGTAGGTTCTTACAAAAGAGCGCGCTAATAGATAGCAGCGATACGGCGAACGATATCGAGCGTAATGCCACTCGCGGTACGGGCATACTCGAACAGGTCGAACTCGCGGTCGCAGATCGCATCGTACGCCTCGTCACAATTATCGCTGATAGCGCGCAGCACCAGGCAATCGACACCATTCTTGGCCGCGATGTGCGCAATTGCCGCGCCCTCCATCTCGACGCAATCGGCATGCGTGGCCTCAATCGCAGCGTTACGCATGGCGTCACCCGTAACAAAGCGGTCACCCGTGGCGATAGTGCCACACAGGAACTGCTTGGGGTCCTTCTCCGCAGAATTCTCATCCGCCGAGGCATCCACAAATCCATGCTCGGCAAGCACGGCGGCGGCAACATCAGCCAACGCCGGCGTCGAGACAAACTCCTCGAGTCCCGGCGCCGACTCGGCGATGAGCGCCGTGTCAGTATCGAGATAGCGCAGGCACTTGCCTATAACCACGTCGTTAATATGGAGCTTAGGGTTTAGGCCACCCGCAATGCCCGAAAACACAACGGCCTGCGGGGCATATTTGCTGATGAGATGCTGCGTTGCCGCCGCGGCGTTTACGGTTCCCATGCCAGCGGTCGTAGCAACAACGGACAAACCGTCGAGCTCGCCGTTGACAACGGTCAAGCCCGCCTCTTGTGCCACACGAGCGCCGTTCAGTTCTTCTTTAATCTGCGCAACCTCTTTTTCGAGTGCACCGATGATTGCGATGGTAGGCATACCATCCCCCAAACCCGTGAAAACTGCTATCCACGGTATGGTACCAGCATTTTGACTCAACCGCGCAATACGAAGTCGCTAGACCACCGCAGCGCGGGTATCGTAGAGGAGCAAAAGACTTGCTAGCCGATGGCGTTTTTTAGCTCCGCGCGGCGCTTTTTCATGCCGGTCATAACGGCATTACGCAACTCGGGCATGCGCGCGGTATCCATCTGGGGCACGCCCTCGAGCTTATAGGGAATGCCCAGTTGCTCGTACTTGACGACACCCATCGTGTGATACGGCAGCATTTCCAGGCCCACCACGTTGTGCCATGGAGCGATGAGGCGACCGAGCTTCTCGCACTCCTCCACCGTGTCGGTAATGCCCGGCACCACCACGTGGCGGATAACGACCTTGATCTTGCGACGTGCAAGCTCATCGCCAAACGCCAGAATGCGTGCGGGATCGCACCCAGTCAGCTTTTTATGCTCGACCGGGTCGGCATGCTTAATATCGAGCAGTACCATGTCGGTCTCGTTGAGCACGGCATCGAACTTCTCGGGATGCGCGGGATCGAACGCATAGCCGCAACTATCCAAGCAGGTATGTACGCGACCATCGGGGTTGTTGTGCATTGCGCGGAACAGGTCGGCCAAGAACTCAGGCTGCAGGAGCGGCTCGCCGCCGGATACCGTAATACCACCGCTGCGGTAAAACTCATGGTTGCTCTGGAACTCGTCCATCAGGTGCTCGACGGTCACCATGGTACCGCCGTTAACCGACCAGGTATCGGGGTTGTGGCAATACGCACAGCGCATGGGGCAGCCTTGGACAAACACTACGAAGCGGATGCCGGGTCCGTCGACCGTCCCCATCGTCTCGATTGAATGCACGCGGCCAAGGGCAAACGCAGAGTCCTCGGGACGAGCGTCCACACCCTCAAGCGTCATTTCTGCCATTCGCGCTACCTTGCCTCTCCTTGGATGCAACCAATTAAAATGCCAGAGCCATTCTAGCCCATGTGCTTGCGTTTAAACGTCTCGGGCTAGAATGGCACGTTTTAATCTATCCCCCATCACCATGGCTGGGGTCTACGTCGAGATGTCAGGCTGAAGAACGCTCGCCTGCGGCCTTTACGCTTTAAGCGTGAGCACCGCACCGAAGGCGGTCGGGCCGCAGTGGCTCGAGATGACGCCGCCGACCTGAGTCCAGGTAATGTCCTTAAAGCCCAGGTCGTGCGCATAGACTTCCATGTCGTCGCGCAGCTCCTGGGAAAGGCCTACCGAATACGCCAGGCCAATGTGCGAGTAGTCGATCTCGCCCTTCGCAACCATGTGGTCAATAAAGGCGCGGGCGCACTTGAGCATAGAGCCGCGGAACTTCTTGGTCGCCACGAACTTGCCGCCCGTCACCTCAATGCAGGGCTTAATCTTGAGCAGATGTGCGCCAAGGAATGCGACGTTGGACAAGCGACCGCCCGCCTTAAGGAAGGCAAGATCGGTAGGAACAAAGCCCAGCAGCACGCGGTCCATGACGGAGTTCGTAAATGCAAAGATCTCGTCGACGGTGGCATCGGGGTGAGCCTCGATGTATTTGGCGGTCTCGACGACAACAAGCGACTGGCCCACCGAGACAAAACGCGTGTCCATGGAGTAGACGTAGTCGCGACCCTTGGCGGCGATCTTCGATGATTGATGCGAGCAGGTCGTGGCCTCGGAATATGCAAGATGCAGAATGGTCGCGTCGGGTTGCTCGGCATGGATGCGGTCGTACACATGCGCAAAATCTGCCGGCGCACAGCCGCTGGTCTTGGGCATCACGCCAAACTCGTTGCAGCGCGAATAAATCTCGAGCGGATCGATCGAGCCGTCCTCGACGGTCTCGTCACCAATCGTGACATGCATAGGCACGCGCACGATGCCGTAGCGCTCGCAGAGCTCTGGCGTCACATCCGAACCAGATTCAACCACGATTATGTACTTGCCCATTATTATCACGACCCATCTCGACGTTGGCTTTTTAATATGTGACACACGCCCTCCGTCCTGCTACAGAACGACCCCCAAGCGCCAAAGAGACGCCGCCCCTTGCACACAACAAAGGACAGCGTCTCCCTGGAAAACTCCGTGCTTATCTGAGATTCTACACGGTTTATTAAGGAGTGTTACTTATTCCGCAAACGGTCACTATATGCGGTAAGCGGTAGTTGGCCGCGACAACTGCGACACATTCCGTCCAGCAAATCCAATCGTGCTCCACGCACGGTTAATGCACGAGGCGGTAGAAATTCATCGATGCCGCACCCTCGGCGTGCAGCTCCATCGCCGGAACCGCCGGCGAATAGGTACGGCTCGTAAGTGCCGCCTCGCCGCCATTTGCAAAAATCTCGACCATCGTAGTGTCCGAAAGCGCGCGTAGGTCGCGAAGCTCGCCGAGCTCAATCGACCTCTGGTCGCGCCCATAGCCTTCGTCACCCATATCGAGGGTAAGCATCCCGTCCGTATAACGCACAAAGACACCCTTGCGGATTTCGAGCTCGATCACCTGGGCGCCCTCACAGGAAACCACGACATCAAACAGGCGTCCCGGCTCCTCGACGGTCTCTTCGCCTACAGCACGAACGCAGCCGCCGCGCATCCTCTCAATCTCGTGCGCCGGCTGCTGGCAGAGCTTACCATCGCGCATGCTCAGCTCTCGCGGCACCGTCAACGCGCACTGCCACCCGCGCGCCACCGTCGGGTTTTCTGCCGTCGCATCGGGGCAACCCGACCATCCGATCATCAAACGCCGGCCTGCAGCATCCTCAAAGGACTGCGGAGCATAGAAATCAAAACCGGCATCGACCATCGGGGGCATGCCCTGCCCGACGATTTTAAAGCTCGGCGCCTCCCAATCGGCCTCGATGGGGAACCACACGCACTGATGCGGATTGCGGTAACGCCAACCATCGGCAGGCACACCCTGCGGGCAGCAAACGAGAATAAGCTCGCCATCAAGCTCAAACAGATCAGGGCACTCCCACATAAAGCCAAACTTCTCGCCCAGCTCAATGCGCGTCGCATAGCTCCAGACCCCTAAATCACGCGAAGTATAGACAAGCACGCAGCCACGGTCGTCTTTCGTACGAGCGCCCAGAACCATGTAGTAGATACCATCGTGCTCAAGGATCTTGGGGTCGCGCACGTGTGTACCGATATCGTCGGGGTAATCGACTGGTCCAACAGCCATGCGCTTCTCGCCCAATTCGTCGGGATTCTCGGCAACCATATGAATCTGGTTTTGCTCACGGCCCGTCAACACGTAGTCGTAATCATCGCGGTCAAAATGCTTGACGTTGCCGGTATAGAAGTAGTGAATCTTGCCATCACGTACAAAGGCAGAACCAGAATACGCTCCGCTCGAATCCAAATCGGAATCGGGGAACAGCACGGGGCCGTGATTCTCGTACGTCACAAAATCCTTTGTCGTCAGATGGTTCCAAAGCACTGGACCGCCATGCGCAGCATCGAACGGATCGTATTGATGATAGATGTGATACGTATCACCAATCTGAACCAAACCGTTGGGGTCGTTGAGCCAGCCAAGCTCAGGCTCCACATGGAACAGAAGCCTATCGGGGTCGGACGCGATGCGAGCCGCCGTCTCATCCTGTCCGGCACGCCACTGCTCATAGTCCGCGCGTGTCACCTTGTTTTTTTGATTTAACATCGCCGTTGACTTTCTCGTCTATGGGGAAGGACGCTCGACTCACACGAGTCGAACGCCCTTCCTCAAATGGACTTATCCTCAGATTACACTGAACGGCTCAACTAGAAGCTAACGTCGAAGCCAGCGCCAGCGCCCTCTTCATCGGTGGTCGGCACGCCCTTTGCCTTGTTGTAGGCAAAGATCAAGACGATCGGCACGATAAAGGCGATGAGATTGCCAGCCACATACCACACGAGGGTCTCGGGCGTGACGATGAGCAGGCCAAGCACGCCGGTCAGACCCTGACCGATAGCGCGCACCTCAAAGAGCTTGACGAAGGCACCGCCGCAGCCTGCACCGATGCATGCGCAGATGAACGGAATGATCGAATAGCGCATGTTTGCAGCAAAGATAGCGGGCTCGGAGATTCCGACCAGCGTCGGGATAAAGGACGACATGCAGATGTTGCGCTCTTTGGAGTGCTTCTTGTGAATGAGGTACATACCGATGGCGCCGCCGCCCTGGGCGATGATGGAAACCGACCAGATGGCCTGGATGTAGTTGAAGCCAGTCGTGGCAACAAGGTTTGCCTCGATACCCTGGATGAACTGATGCGTACCGGTAACGACGAGCGGCTGCAGGAACGCGGCGAAGACAAAGGCACCAAAGACGCCCATCCTGTTGTACAGGATATCGATTACGCCGGCGAGGACGTCACCGATCAGGTTGCCGAGCGGGCCGAACACGGTGAACAGGGCGACGTTAGCAAGAATCAGGGTAACGGTCGGGACAAAGACGAACGAAACGACCTCGGGGATGTACTTCTGGGCAATCTTTTCGACCTTGGCCATAAACCAGGCAGTCAGGATTGCAGGGAATACGCCGCCCTGGAAAGCAACCATGGGAATGGATAGCGGACCAAAGTTCCAATACTCAGCACCCGTCGGGTCCATAACGAACGTGTTGCGGTTCATAAGGCTCGGGTGAACCATGACGATACCGACGAGGATGCCCAGGATCGGGTTACCGCCAAAACGCTTGACCGCGCTGTACATAACCAGGACAGGCAGGTAGTCGAACGTGGTGGCGATAATGGCAAAGAAGCTTGCGAGGTTCTTGAGGAACTCGCTGTGATCGGCGAGGCTGCCTTCCATGCCAAAGAGGCCGTTGGCAACGATCAGCGACTTAAGGCCGATGATGATTGCAGCGCCGACGAAGGCGGGAATGATGGGGATAAAGATGTCCGAGAATACCTTGAGGACCGAGAAGAACTTGCCCTTCTTGTCCGCCTCGGCGCCCTTGACCTCGGAAGCACTGATCTCCTTAACGCCCGTCAGAGCCATAAACTCATCGTAAACCTTGTTGACGGTACCGGTACCGAAGATGATCATGAGCTGGCCGCTGTTGTACAGCACGCCCTTGACGCCATCGATGTTCTCGAGCTCGGCCTTGTTGTATTTGCTCGTATCCTTGAGCACCAGACGCAGACGGGTCACGCAATGCGTGGCGCCCTCGATGTTCTCCAGTCCGCCGACGTTGTCGACGACTTGCTGGGACACTGCCTTGTAGTCCATGTTCCTCTCCATTCCTTTTCTAAATCATAAAACGGTTCGTTGCCGCTACAGAGACGCGATCGTTGCGTTTGCGCACTTGAGCGCACCGTCGGTGACGGTAAGCGCCACACCCTGGCCCTGCTTGTTGCAGAAGCGAGCGTTGAGCGCAACATCATCGACAAAGATGGTCGCGATGTCGTCGTCGACGACCAGACGCACATGGTGAGTGCCCTCGCCCTTAAAGAACAACGGCCGCTCGAGGCCCATGTTGTTGACCTGGAACCACGGGTACTGGGGAGCCGGCGTGAACTCGAGCTTGCCCTCGCGCAGGTTGGCGCGGAACTCATAGGCAAGACCGGTCTCGGCGTCCTCGGCGAACTTGACCGAGAAGCCGGCAGCGTTACCGCCGAGCTCAATGTCGGCATCGAGCAAGTAGGTGGAGCCGGCATCCGCGGCGAGCACCTGCTCGACCTTGCCCGACTCGCACGAAAGCTCAAAGGCCTCGACTGCCTTAGCCTCGCCAAAGGCGCCAAGCATGCTGTCGGGAAGCTTGGTGCCGAGCGTTCCGTCGGCACGCTGAACGATCTCGAGAGGCATAAAGGTGCCACCCCACAGGTAAGAGCTGGGGTCACCGCCCTCGTCACGCGTAGGAACCCAACCAAAGAGAACGCGACGCTCGCCATCGAATGCGGTGCGAGCGGCGTAGTACGCGCGGCCGTCGAAGGAGTCGTCAGCGGGGGTAATCCAAGGACCGTTGATGGACTTGGACATGCGGTAACGGGTCTTGTTGCCGTCGCTGTACTCGGAAAAGACGAGGTACCACCAGTCGCCCATCTTAAAGAGATCAGGCATCTCAAACATGGTGTACAGGCCCGGGTTCCACCAGTCGCCCTGGAACTCCCAGTTGGTCAGATCCTTGGAGGTGAACTTGACCAGGCGGCCGGTCATCAGACGCTTGTCCTCGCCCACACGCGTGCCGAGGATGAGCATGTACTCTTCGTTCTCCTCATCCCAAAGCACAAAGGGATCGCGCCAGTTGCGGTCATCGTAACCCTCCTGGGGCGGAAGCAGCGTCTCGGCGATGTTCTTCTCCCACTTGACGGCGTCGTCGCTCGTTGCGTGAAGAAGAACCTGCTTCATCAAACGTGCGCGGACCTTATCGCGATTGCAACCAGTGTAGAGCGCATGGTACTTGTCGCCCACCTTAAACACCGTGCCGGCATAAACATACTGGTCGACTTCCTCGTCGCCGCCACGCTCAAGGCTCTCGCCAAAGTCTTTGTAATTGACGAAGTCCTTGGTTGTCGCGAGTGCCCAGCCAAACGGCTCTCCGAAAGGTCCGGGGTTTCGCGTGTCACGCTGATGATAGAGATAGAACGTGCCGTCCTCGCCGTACGGCATGATGTCGCCTACCCAAATTCCCTCAGGCTGGTAATACACCTTGTGCATCCGAGACTTCCTTTCCCACAAGATACTAACTCGGTACAACTGCAAGATATGTCAATCGTTTTCATATGTCAAACGTTTTCACACCAATACGTCTTTTCGCAGTTCCAGTCGTCGGCAAACGGTTGACATATGCCGGTGAACGGTCATCAGAGGCGTTTGAGGAATTCTTTTGGCACGGGATGAACTACGCGGTTTTACCCTCAATGAGTTCAACGGGGAGCTTGATATTCGATTCGGGCTTTTCGCCGTTAATAAGAGCAATGATGGATTGCGCCGCGAGCTCTCCGATGCGATCGATATCTTGACGTACGGTTGTTAAGTCAGGCATAAACGTCATAGTTCGGCGGGCACCATCCGCGCCCACGACCTTAATATCGTCTGGAGCGCTCAAGCCGCGCTGCTTCATCACGTTGAGACAGATGGCCGCCATCGTATCGTCTCCCGCAAAGATGCCGTCAATATCGGGGTTCTCATCGAGGATCTTCGCAACGACCGCGCCCTTTTCGTCGTCGGGCTTAACGAACTCAACCTCACGGACAAGCGCGGACAAACCGGCCTGCTCAACAACATCGAGGTAGGCATCGGTACGCTTATTGGCAGGCATGCGCATGCGGCTATTGCTGCGCAGGCACAGGATACGCCTGCAGCCGTCATCAATCAGACGGCGCGTGGCGAGCTCGCCAATGCCATAGCTGTCACTTGCAATCTGGACAGAGCCCTCGCCAAGATCGCAGTCGATGCCAACCAGGCTCAAGCCCATCTCGGCATATGCCTCGGCACCGATATTGAGGGAGTTGACGATGACGCCGTCGACCATATTGCGGCGGAGCATGTCAATATAGGAACGCTCAAGATCGGGTCGATTGGCGCTGTTGCACAGCAACATCTTAAAGCCGTTTTCCGCTAACGTGCGCTCGACCGCCTGCACAACCTGAGCATGGAACGGGCTGCTCACAAAGGGAACGATCATACCGATAAGATTCAGGCGACCGTTGAGCATGGCACGGGCGATATCGTTGGGCGTATAGTTGATGCGCTCCATCGCGGCATGGACCTTATCGCGGGTCTCTTGGCTAATATAGCCGCGATTATTAAGCACGCGAGATACCGTAGTAGGCGAAACCCCCGCCACCGCTGCAACTTCCTTGATGCCAGGCTTAGCAGAATCCTTAGAACGAGCGCCCTCGCGAGCCATAGCACCCTCCCCCATCAACATGTCATACGTTTACATACGAACAAAGCATACCCCAACAAGAGCGGGAAGACGGTAACAGTACAAGTAAGTAAACGACTCATCCAAATAATTAGGAGAGTTCCGCCTAAAGGGTGACTCCAAAGGACCCCACAAGGCCGGTTTTGGGTTATTTAACAAAAAAAACCGCAGGACGCAAAAAAGCTACCCCCCCCCACCCGCGCCGCGGCGCCCAACCGGTCTATGGGGTGCTTTTTTTATTTTCCTTGTATGTTTTGTAAAAAAACCAAAAACCGGCCCCAGTAATCCTACAGGAGTTAAATCCCTTTAGAACTTGTCGTGGAAGGTACGCGCAATGACCTCGTCCTGCTGCTCCTTGGTGAGCGTGTGGAAGTTCACGGCATAGCCGGAAACGCGGATGGTCAGCTGCGGGTACTTCTCGGGGTGAGCCTGAGCGTCGAGCAGCGTCTCACGGTTGAAGACGTTGATGTTCAGGTGGTGGCCACCCTTCTCGGCGTAAGCGTCGAGCATGTGGACCAGGTTATCGGCCTGAGTCTCGGAAACTTCAGAAACCTTCATAATGTGTCTCCTTCGATTGATAGGCGCCGGCCGAAACCGGCGCACTAATCAGTAATCGTTATTGTTAGTATAGCACTAACAATAGTTACTCGCCCAGCTGATCAAGGTCGATATCGCCAAAGAACACCTGGTCCTCCTTGCCGAGCGCACTCGGGATGATGGAGAAGGTGTTGGAGATGCCGTCCTGAGCATCGCGGAACGGGAGCTTGGAAACCGAAGACAGCGAAGCGATGGCGCCGTGGCTATCGCGCTTGTGCATGGGGTTAGCACCCGGGGCGAACGGCTGGCCAGCCTTGCGGCCGTCGGGCGTGGAGCCGGTCTTCTTACCGTACACGACGTTGGAGGTAATGGTCAGAACCGAGGTCGTGGGCACGGAGTTGCGGTAGGTGTCGTTCATGCGGATGTACTCCATGAACTGGTGCACAACGTCGTGAGCGATCTGGTCGACGCGGTCGTCGTCGTTACCGTACTTGGGGAACTCGCCCTCGGTCTCGAAGTCGACGATGATGCCGTTCTCATCACGGACGGGGTGGACCTTGGCGTACTTGATGGCGGACAGGGAGTCAGCCACGACGGAAAGGCCAGCGATGCCCGTAGCGAACCAGCGGTGCACGTGCTTGTCGTGCAGAGCCATCTGGATGCGCTCGTAGCAATACTTGTCGTGCATGTAGTGAATGATGTTCAGCGAGTTGACGTACACGCCAGCGAGCCACTTCATCATGTCGTTGTACTTGGCCACAACGTCGTCGTAATCGAGCGTATCGCCCTCGACGGCGCGATACTTGGGGCCGACCTGCTTCTTGGAGACCTCGTCAACACCGCCGTTGAGTGCATACAGCAGGCACTTGGCCAGGTTGGCGCGGGCGCCGAAGAACTGCATCTCCTTGCCGATGCGCATGGAGGACACGCAGCAGGCGATGCCGTAGTCGTCGCCGTGGTAAACGCGCATGAGGTCGTCGTTCTCGTACTGGATCGAGGAGCTGGCGACAGAAGTCTTGGCGCAGAACTTCTTGAAGTTCTCGGGCAGACGGGTCGACCACAGAACGGTCATGTTGGGCTCGGGGCTGGTGCCCATGTTCTCGAGCGTGTGCAGGTAGCGGTAGCTCATCTTGGTAACGAGCGTACGGCCGTCAACACCCATGCCGCCGATGGACTCGGTGACCCACTGCGGATCGCCGGTAAACAGGGCCTGGTACTCGGGGGTACGGGCAAACTTGACCATGCGGAGCTTCATGATGAAGTGATCCACGAACTCCTGGATCTGCTCCTCGGTGAAGGTACCGTTGGCAAGGTCGCGCTCAGCATAGATGTCGATGAACGTAGAGGTACGGCCGATGGACATAGCGGCGCCGTTCTGCTCCTTAACGGCAGCGAGGTAGGCGAAGTACATCCACTGGATGGCCTCCTGCGTGTTGGTAGCAGGGTTGGAAATGTCGAAACCATAGGTCTCGGCCATCATCTTGAGCTCGCCGAGGGCGCGGATCTGCTCCTGCAGCTCCTCACGATCGCGGATGTTGTCGGCGGTCATGACCGTCGGGGTGGAAGCCTTCTGGGCCTCCTTGTCCTTGATCAGGTAGTCGACGCCGTACAGGGCAACACGACGGTAGTCGCCGATGATGCGGCCGCGGCCATAGCCATCGGGCAGACCGGTGATGATGTGAGCCGAGCGGCAAGCACGCATCTCGGGGGTGTAAACATCGAAGACGCCGGCGTTGTGGGTCTTGCGCTCGAAGGTGTAGCGCTCGACAACGTTCTCGTCGACCTTGTAGCCGTGCTGGCTGGCAGCCTGGCAAGCGATGCGGATACCACCGTTGACGTGCAGAGCGCGCTTGAGCGGCTTGTCGGTCTGGAGGCCGACGATGGTCTCCTTCTCGCGGTGGGCGTTATCGATGTAGCCAGCGGGGTGGCTCACGATACCCGTGACGGTCTTGGTGTCCATATCGAGGACACCACCCTGCTCGCGCTCCTTAAGCAGCAGGTCGAGAACCTCGCCCCACAGCTCCTTGGTACGCTCGGTCGGACCTACGAGGAACGACTCGTCGCCCTCGTAAGGGGTGTAGTTCTTCTGGATGAAGTCTCGGACGTCAACCTCTCCCGTCCAAATGCCTTCCTTGAAGCCTTCCCATGCCTCCTGCATTGTGTAACCACGCTCCTAGTTACGTGTAATGCGGCGCTCTCTCACACCGCTGCTTATTGAATTCTTGAATTTTCGGCTTGCACTACCGGCTTCTTCCGTTCTTCACCACACGCTGGTGCAGGAAAAACGTTTGTCCACCTTGGAACTACAACCCAAAACCCAAGATTTCACCCGTTTGAGAAGGATAACATAGCGACCCTCTCCATCTGGGCTGTTATATGTTTCTTTTTTTATATCATAAGGGCGTTTTTTACAAACCCGCAGGAAATGCGAGCGTGAACAACTACCGTTCACCGATTTGTTTGGTATTTTTCCTTGCCTTTGTACGACGTTCACTCTAGCTGTTATGCCAGCTTTAGCAGGGTAAAGTGCCTCTGAGTGGGCTTTAGGACGTGCTCAGAGATCTACCCCTAACTTTGCTGATACCGACGGTGTACGGAGGTCGCCTAAAGGTTGTTTTCTAGGCATTTCCCAAAATCTACCGTATAGGGTGCGCGTGCGGGGGTATCATCTTTCACCGAAAATAGTTTCTAGTGTTAGGGGTTTTCGGTGGAAGATACCGATTTCCATGAGCTTGGGAGTCAGCTCCTTACCGAGTTTGGCGGCATTCACCAGCGCGTTTCGCGCTTTGTGGACAAAGCTCTCAGCGGCGAGATGGCTGTCATGCGCGCCCTTATGCTCGCCGGCGGTTCGCTCACGCCGAGCGAACTCGCCGATCGTGCCTGGGTCTCGAGCGCCCGTATCGCCAATATCCTGCGCGCCCTCGAGGCCAAGGGTTGGGTCGAGCGCGAGCACTCAAAGACCGACCGTCGTCGCGTACACGTCACGGTGACCGACAAGGGATTCCAGGTCATCGAAATCAAACGCCGGGAATTCGAGGACCGCACCGCGGCCTTCCTCGAGCAGCTCGGCGAAACAGATACCCAAGAGATGGTGCGCCTTCTAAGACGTGCCAACGAAATTATCGACCGCAATCAAGAAAGGAGAGATGCCGAGTGAGGATTCTCAAGCTCTTTAAAAAGCATATCCTGGCACTGTTCACAGCTATCGTGCTCATCGTAATCAGCTGCAACGCCGACCTGGCACTGCCTACCTATATGAGCGATATCGTCGACGTGGGCGTGCAGCAAGGCGGTATCGCCTCGCCCGTACCCGACACCATCCGCGCCGAATCGCTCGACGACCTCGAACTCTTCATGAGCTCCAAGGACGCCAAAGCTGTGGAGGCTGTGTTTGGCAAGGCGGACAATAACGGCATTCGAACGTACAAGGGCACCGAGGAGGAGCGCGCCGACGGCGGCAAGATTGCCGACATCATGAGCCTGCCTGAGACCGTCGTCCTTTCGTTCAACCAGGGCATCGATGCCGACTCCATGGGCGACATGATGGGCACGTCCGGTGAGAAAGACAACAGCGGCGCCCAGGCCATACCCACGCCCGAGCAGATGGCGGCGATGACGCCCGAGCAACTCGCCGAGATGCAGCAGAAGGCCGCAGCGGCGCAGAGCATGCAAAAGCAGATTGATGCCGACGGTGGCAAGATCACCATGAAGAGCCTGCGTCTAGGCGTTGAAGGCGGCCTAATCGACCAGGGCAAGCTCGTCGAGGGCGCCAACGATATGGCAGACAAAATGGGCTCCATGTCGGGCTCCATCGTGACCCAACGCGCCGTGAGCTATGTACAGGACGAGTACAAGGCGCAGGGCATCGACCCCGCCGACGTGCAGAACGCCTACCTGGGCCGCATGGCGACCACGATGTTTGGGCTGTGCCTGGTGTCGCTCGTCGCCACCATCCTGACCGGTGCCGTGGCTTCGCGCACCGCCTGCTCCATCGCCCGCGACCTGCGCCGCGAGACCTTCAACAAGGTTATGCACTTCTCGCCGGCCGAGGTGGGCAAGTTTAGCCAGGCCTCGCTCATCACCCGCTGCACCAACGACATTCAGCAGATCCAGATGGCTGCAACCCTGTTTATCCGCATGTGTCTGATGGCCCCCGTCATGGGCATCGTCGCCGTCATGCGCGTCCTGGCCAACCACACCGGCCTGGAGTGGACCATCGCCGTGGCCATCATCGCGGTCTCGGCCGTCGTCGGCGTGCTTATGGGCCTCACCATGCCCAAGTTCAAAAAGATGCAGAGCTTTGTGGACCGCGTGAACCTTACCGCCCGCGAGCTGCTCGACGGCCTTATGCCCATCCGCTCGTTCAACCGCGAAGAACATGAGCTCGAGCGCTTTGACAAGGCTTCGCTCGACCTGATGACCACGCAGCTCTACACCAACCGCGCCATGAGCTTTATGATGCCGCTCATGATGCTCGTCATGAACTGCATCACCGTGCTTATCGTCTGGTTTGGCGCGCAGGGCGTGTCCGACGGCGTGATGCAGGTCGGCAACATGATGGCGTTTATCTCCTACACCATGCAGATCGTCATGGCGTTTATGATCCTCACCATGGTTTCGGTTATCCTGCCCCGTGCCGAGGTCGCAGCCGAGCGCGTGGAAGAGGTCATCACCTGCCCCACGAGCATCAACGACCCCACCTCGCCCAAACTGCCCGCTGCCAGCGCGCCGCGCGGCGAGCTCACCTTCCGTGACGTGAGTTTCCAGTATCCCGATGCCCGCGCCGACGTCATTAGCGGTGTAAACTTCACCACGCACGCCGGCCAGATGCTCGGCATCATTGGCTCCACGGGCTCGGGCAAGTCCACGCTTGTGCAGCTCATCCCGCGCCTGTACGACGTCACGGGCGGCAGCATTTCGCTCGACGGCATCGACGTGCGCGACATGACCCTTTCCGAGCTGCGCCGCCGCATCGGTTATATTCCGCAGCAGGGTCGTCTGTTCTCGGGTACCGTCGAGAGCAACCTCAAGTTTGCCGGCGACATGGTGAGTGACGAGGATATGCGCCAGGCAGCACGCGTCGCCCAGGCGGAGGACTTTATCGCCGAGCGCGAGGACGGGTACGACTCCCCTATCAGCCAGGGCGGCTCCAATGTTTCGGGTGGTCAGCGCCAGCGTCTGGCCATCGCCCGCGCGTTGGCCAAAAAGCCCGAGGTCGTGGTGTTCGATGACTCGTTTAGTGCCCTCGACTACAAGACCGACGCGCGCCTACGCGAGGAGCTGGCCAAAAACGTTACCGACGCCGCGCTCGTGGTCGTGGCCCAGCGCATCGCGACCATCATGCACGCCGACCAGATCATCGTGCTCGACGACGGCCACGTAGTGGGCACCGGCACACACGAGGAGCTACTGCGCAGCTGCCCGGCGTACCTAGAGATCGCACAGTCGCAGCTTTCCGCCGAGGAGCTGGGGCTTACCCAAGAAGAAATTGCAGCCGTCATGGAAGGAGGCGAGCGCTAATGGCAGACGAGACCAAGACTCAGATTCCCAAGCCCACCCGCCAGCGTGGTCCCATGGGCCGCACGGGCGGCATGCGTCGCGGCGAAAAGGCCAAGGACTTTAAGGGCACCATGAGGCAGCTGCTCGGCTATATCGGCCAGCACAAGATTGCCGTGTTTGCCGCCGTCGCCTTTGCCGTGTGCTCGGTCATCTTTAACATTGTGGGGCCCAAGGTGCTCGGCCAGGTTACCACCAAACTGTTCGAGGGCTTGGTTGCCAAGGTCAACGGCACCGGCGATGTCGACTTTGCCTGGATCGCCAAGACGCTCGGCTTTTTGCTCTGTCTGTATCTGGCGAGTTCTGTCTGCAGCCTGATCCAAGGCTGGCTTATGACCGGCGTCACGCAAAAGATCTGCTACCGCATGCGCAAGGAGATCGCCGCCAAGATCGCTGTCGTTCCGATGAGCTACTTCAACGGTCACAGCAAGGGCGATGTGCTCAGCCGCATCACCAACGACGTCGATACGCTCGGTCAGTCGCTCAACCAGAGCGTGACGCAGCTCATCACGTCGGTGACGCAGATTATCGGCGTGCTCGTCATGATGCTTTCGATCAGCCTGCCGCTCACCGGCGTCACCGTGCTCACGCTGCCGGCCGCCGCGATTATCTTGATGGTGATGATTCACTTCTCGCAGCCGTACTTCCGCGAGCAGCAGCAGGTCCTGGGCACCGTCAACGGCATCATCGAGGAGGACTTTGCCGGCCAGAACGTCATTCAGGTGTTCGACCGCGCCGAGGCCTCGATCGAGGAGTTCGACCGTCAAAACGACCGCCTGTTTATTAGTGGCTGGCGCTCGCAGTTCCTGTCGGGCCTGATGATGCCGCTTATGAGCCTGGTGGGCAACATGGGCTACGTGGGCGTCGTCGTGGTGGGCGCGCAGCTCGCGCTGACCGGCAATGCCACGCCCGGCGACATCCAGAGCTTTATCCAGTACGTTCGCAACTTTACGCAGCCCGTGCAGCAACTGGGCAACGTGAGCAACACGATGCAGTCGATGGCCGCCGCCACCGAGCGCGTCTTTGAGTTCCTGGCCGCGCCCGAGGAGGAGCAGAAGGCCGACGCGCAGATTCCCGAAAAGCGCCCCGGCCATGTGGAGTTTGATCACGTCAAGTTTGGCTATACGCCCGACAAGACCATCATCCACGACTTTAGCTGCGAGGCGCAGCCCGGCCAGACCATCGCCATCGTCGGCCCCACCGGCGCCGGCAAGACCACGCTCATCAAGCTGCTGCAGCGCTTCTACGATGTGGACGGCGGCTCGCTGCGTGTCGAGGGCGTCGATGTGCGCGACTGGGACCGCGCGGCACTGCGCGGCGAGTTTGCCATGGTGCTGCAGGACACCTGGCTGTTTAACGGCACCATCCGCGAGAACATCCGCTACGGACGCCCCGACGCGAGCGATGCCGAGGTCGAGGCCGCCGCGCGTGCCGCGCGTTGCGACCACTTTATCCATACGCTCGCCGGCGGCTACGACTTTATGATCAATGAGGAGGGCACCAACCTCTCGCAGGGCCAGCGCCAGCTCGTGACCATCGCCCGCGCCATTTTGGCCGACCGCCCGGCGCTGATTTTGGACGAGGCAACCTCCAACGTTGACACTCGTACCGAGGAGCTTATTCAGCGTGCCATGGATGTGCTGATGCAGGGCCGTACCAGCTTTGTTATCGCGCACCGCCTGTCCACGATCCGCAACGCCGACGTGATCTTGGTAATTCGCGACGGCGATATCGTCGAGAAGGGCACGCACGACGAGTTGCTCGCCCAGGGCGGCTTCTACGCCGATCTGTACAACTCGCAGTTCGACGAGGCGGCGTAAATTCTGCCGCGGGGAACGAATAACGCCCGAGAACGGGGGCGCAGGACAACCTGCGCCCCCGTTTTTGCTCTGCGGCCCTCAAACCGTCTCCCCTGGGACCTGATTGGCAGCCCCTTCGAGGCCCCGTGGGCAAAAAATGGCAAATATGAGTACTGTTACCTTTTTAGTAACAGCCAAAACAGCCCCAAATGCCGTTTTCACGGCTTACACGCGGGTCGCGCGCGCAGACGTGGTGTAAGAGTGTCCTGAGGTCCGTCGCTGCAAGTCCCGATGTTACTCCTTCTTGAGG
>CALLST010000224.1:0-3647 GCA_938011875.1 uncultured Collinsella sp.
GGAATCAGCAGCGGTGACGGCGCGTGGCCGGCTTGGATATACGTCGCCAGCCCCTCAGTCGCCTCGGCCATATAGGGGCTATGAAATGCACCCGACACCGCGACCTTCATGGCCCGGCCACCAGCCTCTTTTACCAGGACGTCGAGGGTTTGCAACGCATCGGGCGCTCCGGCCACAACCGTCTGCTGGGGGCTGTTGTAGTTGACCGGCCAGCAGTCCTCGCCGGCCTGTTTTGCCAAGCCCTCGACCTGCGCCGCATCGAGTTTGATGACGGCGCGCATTCCGCCGGGGTGACGCTCAGCCGCCGTGGCCATAAGCGCCGCGCGCTCGCACACAAGCTCAAAGCCCGCTCGCGTATCGAACGCCCCCGCAAAGGTGAGTGCAGCGACCTCGCCCAGCGAGAATCCCGCACAAGCGGCAGGCACCACGCCGCGCTCGCGCAGGGCGACGGCAACAGCCAAGTCGTGCACGAACACGCAAGGCTGCGTGTTCTCGGTCTGCGAGAGCTCCTCTTTCGAGGCGCTCCGGCACTGCTCACTGGTTCCCGGACGCACTTCATCGGCAATGGCGAACACCTCGGCAGCCGCCGGTGATGCCTCGATGAGATCGACGCCCATCGCGGGATGCTGGGCACCCTGACCGGCAAACAGAAACGCTACGCCACCCATGCGCACGCACCCTTCAGGACGTGCTCGGCGCCATCGACCAGGTCGTCAACGATTTCGCGTGCGCTCTGGCGCTCGTTGACCATGCCGGCAATCTGTCCACACAAAAACGAACCCTCTTCGTAGTTGCCGTCCTTGGCGGCCTTACGCAGCGCACCGGTTCCCATAGCACCGAGCTCCTCGGCACTCGCGCCGGAACCCTCGCTCTTGGCATAGGCGTTGGTGAAGGGGCTCTTGAGGGCGCGCACTGGATGTCCCGGCGAGCGACCGGTCGCACGCGTCGACGTGTCGCCTGCCTTGAGCACCAGCTCTTTGTACTGTTCGGATACGGTGCACTCGTTTGCGACCAGAAAGCGTGTTCCCACCTGGACGCCGGCAGCGCCGAGCATAAAGGCGGCCGCCACACCGCGGCCATCGGCGATGCCGCCAGCCGCAACCACGGGAATATCGACCGCATCGACAACCTGCGGGACAAGTGCCATCGTCGACGTCTCGCCAATATGGCCGCCTGATTCGGTGCCCTCGGCAACCACGGCAGTGGCTCCGCGACGCGCCACGAGACGCGCCAGCGCCACCGAAGCCACGACGGGAATAACCTTGATGCCTGCATCGTTCCAGGCCTTCATGTACTTGGTGGGATTGCCGGCACCCGTCACGACGACCGGCACCCGCTCGTCAATCACGACCCGCGCGACCTCGTCGGCAAACGGGCTCATGAGCATGACGTTGACGCCAAAGGGCTTATCCGTCTTGGCGCGCAGCTCGTGAATCTGATCGCGCAGCCAGTTTGCGTCGGCATTCATGGCCGCGATAATGCCTAAGCCGCCCGCCTCGGACACGGCAGATGCCAGCGAGGCATCGGCAATCCAGGCCATGCCACCCTGGAACACGGGTTTTTCGATGCCGAGCAGATCGCAGAGAGGAGACTTGAGCATCACTACTTCTCCAATGCCGCCTCGACCGTATCGACGAACTCGCCGACCGTCTTGGGGTTCTCCTCGGTATCGAGCTGGATGCCAAACTCGTCCTCGACGGCGACGAGGATCTCGACGGTGCCCAGACTGTCGAGGCCAATCTCCTCGAGCGTGGACTCGGGCTTCATCTCGACGTCGTCAAGGCCAGCGGTCTCGCGGATAACGTCGCAAACGCGCTCGAAGGTCTTCTGATCTGCCATGGTAGTTCTCCTTTGTTTGTGCCCTAGGGGCGTTTTATTTCCTATGTGCGACTACTTCCAACGAAGTAGATAGCCACCTATATCCAGGCCGGCGCCAAATCCAACGAGGGCGATAGTGTCGCCTGTGTGAAGTGCACCGGCGTTTGCCAGCCGGTCGAGGGCAAGCGGAATGCATGCGCTCGAAATGTTGCCGGTCTCGCGCAGCGTTCGAACCACGCGCTCGTCTGGCACGCCGAGGCGCTTGACCGCCTGACTCAGGATTCGTTCGTTAGCCTGATGGAATACAAAATGATCGATGTCTTCGACCGAAATGCCCGCATCGCTCGCAAGCATATGGACCGTGTCGCAGATGGCGTTGACGCCGAACTTGAACACGCGGCGGCCATTCATGGACAGCACGCTCTCGCTATCTACGGAGGCCTTAAACGGCGAGGTGCCGACCAGACCGGGGACGCGCAGTGTTTCGACGTCAGGCGACGTCGAAAGCTCAACAGCAAGGGGATTCTCTCCCCCAGCCTCTATGACCGCAGCACCCGCGCCATCGCCAAAGAGCACGCACGTGGCACGGTCGGTCCAATCGAGCGCGCGCGTCATCTGCTCGGCGGCAACGACCAGCACGTGCCTGGCGCGACCGCGGGCGATATAGCCCTCGGCGACATCGAGCGCAAAAACGAAGCCGGCACAAGCCGCCGAAACGTCGAAGGCAGGACATGTGGCACCCAGGCGCTCAGCAACGGCACACGCCTCAGCGGGAACAAGGTGGTCACCCGTCGTCGTCGAGCAGACGATCAGATCCAGCTGGCTCGCGTCGATTCCGGACACCTGGAGTGCTCGCTCGCTCGCCGCTACGGCAAGGTCGTCAAGTGACTCGGTGGTACAGACGTGGCGGCTCTTGATACCTGTGCGGGTAAAAATCCACTCATCCGAGGTATCGAGGAACTCGGACAGCTCGTCATTGGAAACGCTGCGCGCAGGAAGCGCCGAGCCTGTTCCAAGAATCGTGAAACCCATCACTAACCTCCTTTGAGTTGTTGACGTGTTTACATCGACCAAGAGAGGATAGCGCATTTCAGTCTTTGTTGACGTGTTAACATTAAATTGTCCAAATGCGACAAAGGCTTCACATTGTGTCTATCTCTCGACACCATTGCGTTATTCACTTATTCATTAAGGAGGTAGCAGCCGTTATGGATGCCAAATTAACGATAGTCGACGTAACCGGATCGACCAACGATGACCTGCTCGAAGCAGGAAAACAGGGAGCGCCGCACGGCACAGGACTTGCCGCCCGGACTCAGACAGCAGGACGCGGCCGACGCGGCCACAAGTGGGATTCAACCGCCGGCAATCTGTTACTCTCGATTGTCCTACGTCCTCGTGTTGATCCCGCCAAGTACTCTGGCCTTGCCGCCGTCAGCGGCCTAGCGGTGCTCGAAGCACTCGAAAAGCAGGGTCTTGCAAACGAGATTGGCCTCAAATGGCCCAACGACCTGGTCGCGCGAGGACGCAAGCTCGGCGGCATTCTGGTCGAGGCCGCACGCGATAACGAAGGCAAACCTTTCGCCGTCTGCGGCATTGGTGTCAACGTAAACTACACGCCCCAAGAGGTGCCCGATGGCGGCCTGGCGGCAATTGGCCTCTCGGACCTCAACGAGAGCGTTCCCGCCGTCGACATGCTCCTCGATGAGGTCTATCACGCAGTTATAGACGCTGTAGATGCCTGGGCAGAGCGCCTCAACGCCAAGGACGAAGACGCCGGTCCGCTCGCGCCCGTCCACGGCGAATATGTCGCTCACCTCAATTGGATC
>CALLST010000225.1:0-1634 GCA_938011875.1 uncultured Collinsella sp.
GGCCGTGCTGGCAAGGACTGTCCCCAGCTGCCGGCAGAAAAGGAACGTCCCTAGCTGCCAGGTGGCGAGGCACTCATTTAAGTCCGTCCCCAATGAGTGGTTTCAGTCATTTAAGTCTGTCCCCAATGACTAGGTGCCGCGCTTGACATTAACTCTGCTTTAACTGGTACCATCCTCTATGTCTGTAACGCCATATAGACCGAGGGGATAGATCTATGACCGCAACTGCACCCGCAGCACCCGCTAAGGTGTACTTCACCAACCTGCGCACGCATGCCCGCGAGAGCCAGCTCGACAAGCTCAAGCGCCTCATCCGTCACGCCGGTATCGAGCAGATCGACTTTGAGAACAAGTTCGTCGCCATCAAGATTCACTTTGGCGAGCTGGGCAACCTGAGCTTTTTGCGCCCCAACTACGCCCGCGCCGTCGCGGATGTCGTGAAGGAGCTGGGCGGCAAGCCCTTCCTCACCGACTGCAATACGCTCTATGTCGGTAGCCGCAAAAACGCGCTCGAGCACATCGACACCGCCTACCAGAACGGCTTTACCCCGTATGCTACGGGTTGCCAGATCATCATCGCCGACGGCCTCAAGGGTACCGACGAGGCGCTCGTCCCGGTCGAGGGCGGCGAGTACGTGCACGAGGCCAAGATCGGTCAGGCACTCATGGATGCCGATATCGTGATTAGCCTCACCCACTTTAAGGGCCATGAGCAGGCCGGCTTTGGCGGCGCCATGAAGAATCTGGGCATGGGTGGCGGCAGCCGTGCCGGCAAGATGGAGCAGCATGCCGCCGGCAAGCCGAACGTCGCGACCGAGCACTGCGTTGGCTGCCATGCCTGCGAAAAGATCTGCGCGCACAACGCTATCTCGTTCGACGACACCCGCGAGCGCGAGCTTGCCAACGGTAACACCCGCACGGTGCACGTGGCCACCATCGACCACGATCGCTGCGTGGGCTGCGGACGCTGCATTGCGGCATGCAACCAGGACTGCATCAAGCCGGCTATGACGCCGCGGCCGACGTGCTCAACTGCAAGATCGCCGAGTACACCAAGGCCGTCGTCGACGGCCGCCCGAGCTTCCATATCTCGCTTGCCATGGATATCAGCCCCAACTGCGATTGCCATCCCGAAAACGACACGCCTATCGTTAACGATATCGGCATGTTCGCGAGCTTTGACCCGGTCGCCATCGACCAGGCCTGTGCCGATGCCGTCATGGCATCCGAGCCGCTGCCCAACACCGAGCTCACCGATAGCGCGGCCAAGATGGAGCATAACCACGAGCATCTGGGGGGCGAGCAGGCCAAGGACCCCTTCTGCATCACGCATCCCGACACCGACTGGCGCACCTGTATCGCACACGCCGAGAAGATCGGCCTGGGCACGAGCAAGTACGAGCTTATCGAGGTCAAGTAGCGCCTAGTTATTGGACAAATGAAGCGCTTTTCTGGCGTAAGTAGAGCAAAAGCCGCCCGTGGGCACAGCGCTCACGGGCGGCTTTCCGGAAGTATGCGGCAAATTTCGAGACCGCCGAGCACACGACGTTTTTTGGCAGATCGCGTCGGAAATGTTGGTGTAAGCGCGCCGACGGCTGACCGCCAAACGCAAGCGGCCCCTGTCCTAGAATCTG
>CALLST010000226.1:0-1502 GCA_938011875.1 uncultured Collinsella sp.
ATCACCATATTAAAAAGGAGAACATCGGCCTGATCGAGGTCATGGGCTTGGCCATTTTGCCGCCGCGCCTGGTTCCCGAGCTCGGCGCTGTCCGTGAGCACCTGTTGGCGGCCAAGACCGATGCCAGCTACGACCTTGCCGGCGCGCTCGAGGGCGACGACCTTTGCCGCAGCCACGCCGCATGGGCTGAGGACGTCTTTGCCCGCCGCGCCGACGAGCTTACGGCGGACAACGCCATCGACATCCTGCACGAGGAGGTCGGCGTGGTGTTTGGCCACGTGCTCGACAACGCCGGCGTCTTTAAGTGGGACGAAGCCGGCCGCGCCGCCCAACAGCGCTTTATCGACTCACTGTAATGATCCCTTGGGGACGGAGGAAAACGGATCATTTCGTCCTCAAGGCAACGGCGCCCGCCGGCAACATCGCCGACGGGCGCCGTTTTTGAGTGTTCGGCGTCGCGACTCCTAGAGTTCAGTCACGACAACGCTGTTGTAGACCTCGTCCCAGCGGTCCATGACCAGGTGGCCGGTCTTGGGATCCATGGCGTTGAGCTTGCCGCAGGTATTGGCGGTCTTGAGCACCGTGACGTCGTCGGCACCAGCAGCAATGGCATGCGCAAAGCCGGCGATGGTCGAGTCGCCGGAACCCGTCGCGTTCACTGCCGCAATCGCGGGCGTCTTGGCGCGGAACGCGCGACCCTCATGGAAGCCCACCGAGCCGGCAGTGCCCATCGAAACGACAACCCAAGGGATACCGGCAAAGCGGCCATCGGCGGCAAGCGCCTCACGCAAGGCATCGATATCATCGGTCGTAAAGGACGTACCTAGCAGGCCATTAATCTCGGTCAGGTTGGGCTTTACGAGCTCAGGCTTAGCGTCGGACTCCAGCGCGGCCTCCAGCGATGCACCCGAGGTGTCGAGCAGCACCTTGGCGCCCGCCTCCTCGGCGATCTTGACGAGCTCGGCATAGTAGCCGGCATCGACACCACGCGGCAGCGAGCCCGAAAGCGTCACAACGTCCGCTTTCGCTGCAAGCTCGGCAAACTTGGCCGTAAAGGCCTCGAGCTCGGCCGGGGCGATCTGCGGGCCGCTCTCCAGCAGCTCGGTCTGATTACCCTCGTGCAGAATATTCAGGCAAATGCGCGTCTCACCGGCGATGGGCACAAAGTCATTCTTGACGCCATCGGCATCCATGAGCTCGGCCATATAGGCACCCATGTGGCCGCCAAGCAGGCCGGTCGCGAGCACGTCGTCACCCAGCTGCAACAGCACACGGCTCACGTTGAGGCCCTTGCCACCAGCGGTCTTTTCGGGCATCACGCGGTTAACATCGTCGATGATCAGCTTGTCGAGCTGATAGAGCGTATCAATCGACGGGTTCATGGTAACGGTCAGAATCATGTTGGACTCCTGTTTAGAAAACCGGCCCGCGCCCCTCACAGAAACGCGAGCCGTCAATTGAAAAGCTGCAGAATGCCGGGTACCGCCAAAACGACGCACACG
>CALLST010000227.1:0-2386 GCA_938011875.1 uncultured Collinsella sp.
GGTAAGAGCCTGTGGACCTTCCACCATCTGCCGCAAAAGAAGAACGCCTACTGGACGTTCGATATTACGCTCGAGGTGGGAAACGAAGAGGCCGCCGACACGCTCGACCTGTACGTGGACTGCGTGGATGGCAAGACGGTGACGATTCCTCTGACTCAAAAGTCGCGCGAGGGCACCCGCGTGCGCTATGCGGCGGAGTATGTGGACGAGGGTTACCTTAAGCTGCTTAATGAGTTTAACAAGGCGAATGACTCGACCTATGTGAACTGCGGCAACTTTGAGCAAATCTTTATGCCGCAGACCTACCGCATCTCCAATGCTCAGCTTATGACCATGCTGAGTTTTGACGCCAACGCTTCGGCCAAAAAGCATTCCGCCGCGGCCGAGGACCCCCAGCAGGAGTTCTCGAATGCCGTGCAGCAGTGGTACGAGTATATGATGGATAACTCGTTTAATGATGTCGACGAGGCCTTTAACGACGCGATTGACCAGATGGTCGCCGATGCGTTTGCCGAGGAGGACAAGGACGGTAAAGAGGACGAAGCCCAAGGTGGAGCTGCCCGTAAGGCTCGTCGCGCCCCTGCCGCCAGCGACGGCGAGGGTGATGGTACTGGCAACGACGAGGCCGCGCAGTTTGCGGCTGAGCTCAAGGCCGCGGTCGGCGGGTCGTCGGCGCTGCTGACCCAGCAGGGCGACAGCTATGGCGTCAATGTGGACAAGATGATCTTTGAGGATGCTTACGGCACCAGCGAGGATTGGTATCAGGAACTCGCGGCGGCCCAGGGCGCGAACGCTGCGGATGCGGCCGCCATCAAGGAGCTCGTCGACCATGCATCGCGAGCGGAGTTTATTGCCCAGCAGGCCGAGGATCTGGTGGGCCAGTCGATGGGTATCGGCCAGCTCAACCAATACGGAAGCTGGAATGACGCAACCGCTGCGGCGCTCAACAAGTGTGCGGGCATTAAGGCCAGCGAGTACAACGGCCAGTCGACGAGCGGGTTTAACGATTTGGGCCAGGTGCTCGGCAGCTCGCTGAGCTACAAGGCGGCTGACGACGATACCGTCAAGGGCTTTAAGGTCGCCGCGCCCGATGGCGAGCAGACGGCCTATATCGAGTCGGAGTTTATCGAGAACTCCAATAACAACAAGAACCAGGCGCTTCTGTTTAACTCGATCGCCATGCAGTGCGACATTCTGGACAACCTGTACGACAACTGGAATGTGGTCCATAGCCTCAATAACTCTACGATTCGCGGCTGGCTTATGGCTTGGAAGCGTAACGGCGACGTGAGCGCCCATATGAAGCTCATCCGCACGATTCGTTCGCTCAAGAGCTATAAGATCGAGTGCGAGATGTTCGGACAGGTCTTTAAGACCGATGCGTGGAAGGCGGCCGGCCAGGCGTTTCCCGCGGCGACCCAGGGCATCGGCATCTTTACCGGCATTTACGGCGTGAACGATGCCAGCAAGAACTGGGAGAACGTGAACGTCCGTATGCAGAAGGTGAAGGGCGAGCGCGAGGGCTATGAGCTTCAGCATACGCGCTTGCTTGCCAAGCCCGAGAAGACCGAGGACGACTGGAAGTGCATTTACGCGCTGCGCGATGCCATGGAGAAGGCGCGTGCGTTTGAGAATCTGCTGTATCGCCAGCTCTGCCACGATAGCACCGATGTGGCGGTGGGCTCCATTATGACAATCGCCGGCGTGCTGACGGCCGGTTCGGCGGGTACCGTGGTGGGCGCTGCCTATGACGCGGCTTCGACCAGCGTAGGTTCGGAGCGCGCGATTAAGCTGACCAATGCCGAATGCGCCTACGATGTTGCCTGCGAGCAGGTGGAGCGCGCGTGCCAGAATCGTATTACGGTCAACTGGGGCGAGCTGACTGATACCGAGGTCTACAAGGCCAACAAGGACGGCTTGATCTCGGACGAGAAGATGCAGTCGATCTTCGAGGCGCGTTATCGCAATGTGGCTGCCAAGGCTGCACCCGACCCTGCGGGCGTGGTGTACGAGGGCCTACTGTCCAATACGGTTGAAGGCGCGACGGTTGAGCTGTGGAGCGCCGACGATGCGGCCGGTACCAATGCAGTGCGTTGGGATGCCGAGGAGTATGAGCAGGACAATCCGCTTGCAACGGGTGCGGACGGTGCGTACAACTGGAATACGCCGACCGGCTGGTATCAGGTGCGCGTGACCAAGGACGGGTATGAGGAGGCGCGTTCGGCTTGGCTGCGCGTGCCGCCGATTCAGACTGAGGTGAACATTGGCTTGGTGTCGACGGCGGCGCCCGAGGTGGTTTCGGCCCATGCCTATACCGATTGCGTCGAGGTTGAGTTTGCGCAGTATATGGATGCGAGTGACGATACCCTGGCCGCATTGTGTGTGC
>CALLST010000228.1:0-4838 GCA_938011875.1 uncultured Collinsella sp.
CGAGAGCAGGAAGCTCTTCACCTCGCCGCGCCCGTAGTCGAATACGCGCGTGCCCCAGCCCGCGTGCTCGCGCTTTTTTGGGTCGGCGTACTCGTAGCACGGCTCGCCGTCGAAGTCGATGAGGCCGTGCTCGTCCTTGCAGAAGTGCGCGGGCACCCAGTCAAGAATGACGGAGATGCCCCTTCGGTGCATCATGTCCACGAAGTACATGAAGTCGTGCGGCGTTCCATAGCGGGAGGTCGGCGAGAAAAATCCGGTCGCCTGATAGCCCCAGCTTTCGTCGCATGGGTACTCGTTCAGCGGCATAAGCTCGACGCAGTTGTAGCCGTGCTCCTTGCAGTACTTCACGAGCTGCGGCGCGATGTCCTCGTATTTGTACCAGCCGTTGGGGTCGCCGGGATCCGTGCGCCAGCTTCCGAGGTGGACCTCGTAGATGTTGAGCGGACGGTCATAGACCGGCTGCTTTGCCGCAAGGTACGCGCCGTCGCCCCAGTCGTAGCCCGCAAGCTCGTAGAGCTTGCTCGCCGTGCCGGGGCGCGTCTCGGCGTGGAAGGCGTAGGGGTCGGCCTTGAAGGTCACCGCGCCGCTCTGCGCGGTGACGGCGAACTTATAGGTGTCATACTCTGAAAGGCCCGCGACCTCCGTCTCCCAGATGCCGCCGTCGAGGCGGCGCATCGGATGCGCGGCGGGGTCCCACGCGCAGAAATCGCCCACAACGCTCACGCTCCCCGCGTGCGGCGCCCAGACGCGGAACACCCAGCCGTCCGGCGTGCGGTGCGCGCCGAGCGTGCGGTACAGCTCCGTTGCGCTGCCGCCATAAAAGGCGGCGAGATCAAAATGCTCCATGGCGCTTGTCCTCCCTCTTTTCAGCATACGCGCCCGCGGGCGCGAAAAACGTCGGATCTACTTGCCCAGCTTACGGTCCTCGCTCCATTGAGTGAGCTTGGTCTTGTTGCCCTTTTCGTCCATCACATAGGTGTTGTTGAGCTGATTTCGCAGGTCGCCGAGCACGGAATTCACATACTCCTGCCGCAGCGCCGCGCGCTCGACCTTCTCCTCGTCGGTCAGCTCCCGCTCCTTCGCGAGCTTGGCAAGCTCGTTGATGCGGTCGATCTTCTTCTGTTCCATCTTGCTTCTCCTTACAGATACCGGCGCAGCAGAATGCCCGTGCGCCCCTTTTTGCTCAGGCCGCCGACCTCGGCGACCTCAAATTTCCCCAGTCCCCGCGCGGAAATGACGTCGCCCTGTGCCACGCTCGCGTCGCCCTTGGTGACCTCGCGATAGTTTTTCTGCACACGTCCCGCGGCGATCAGCTCCGCAGCCTTGCCGACCAGGTGAGCGATGAGAATTTGAAGGACGGCCTCAAGTCCGCCGCGACGTCGCTGGGCAGAATCGCCGTTGAGTACCGCAACAATGCCAAGGATCTGGCGGCTACCGCGAAGTCTCTCTCCGATAGCATGGCCGAGGTCAACAACTCGCGTGCCGAGGTCGATCAGGCCATCGCTGATGCCAAGGCCGGCATCGCGGGTGCCAAATCCGATTACGATTCCACGTTCTCGGTTAAGGCCAAGGAGCTCAAGAAGACGGTTTCGGGCATTCTGGACTCGCTTGATGGCATCTCGGGCGACCTGGATAGCGCCGTAGGCGGCCTGACCGACGCATCCGGTTCGCTGGCAAAGGGCCTCTCCAAGGCTGCAAAGCTGGTCAACAAGGCTTCTAATCAGCTGGGCGAGGCGTCGGACAAGATCAGTGCGTTTAAGGACGAGCTCGACGGCGCCTTGATGTCGGATGACCTCGCTACGATCAAGACAATGATTGGCAACGACCCCGAGGGTCTGGCCGCGTCGCTTTCCGGTCCCGTCGCGCTCGACCGCAAGCCGGTCTATCCGATCCGCAACTACGGTTCGGCCATGGCGCCGTTCTACACGATTCTGTCGCTCTGGGTCGGCTCGATCGTGCTGGCGGCCATGATGAAGGTCTCGGTTGACGATGAGCTTATCAACGAGCTCATCCCCGTGCGCCTGCACGAGATCTACCTGGGCCGCTACCTGTTCTTTGGCGGTCTGGCCCTGCTGCAGGCAACGCTCGTGTGTGCGGGCGACATCCTGTTCTTTGGCATCCAGTGCGACGACCCGCTGCAGTTTGTGCTGGCGGGCTGGGTCGCGAGTCTCGTGTTCTCCAATATCGTCTACACGCTTACGGTTTCGTTTGGCGATATCGGCAAGGCGCTCGCCGTCGTGCTGCTGGTCATGCAGGTCGGCGGTTCGGGCGGCACGTTCCCCATCGAGATGACCGGCCCCGTGTTCCAGGCGATCTATCCGTTCCTGCCGTTCACCCACGGCATCAACGCCATGCATGCCGCCATGGCCGGTGCGTACCACATGGAGTACTGGATTGAGCTAGGCATTCTGGCGAGCTATCTGATTCCGTCGCTGGCACTGGGCGTCGTCTTCCGCCGCCCGGTCATCAAAGCCAACGACTGGATCATCGAAAAACTGGAGTCAACCAAATTAATCTAGTTACGCGGTTTTACCAAACCGCGTAACGGCTCGACGCTGCAAACGCCCCTAAGCGGCAATCTGACGTTCAATTTCAAGGGCGCGACCAGAAGGTCAGCGCCCTTTCATTTCACGTCACCTTGCTCGCTTGGGGCCGTTTTCGCTGATGTTGACGGAACATCGAGGTTATTCAAGTCGGTACTTTAGCTGGCTGGATTGCGTGGGCTGCTTGGTTGTTGCTACAGTAGCGGGGCGTGCCGGGGGTCCGGTGCGCCCTGCTTTTATTTGACCATGAGGCGGCACGCAGCCATGCGCGTGCGGACACCACGCCCAGATTGAGCGCGAGGATGCCCTATGGCCCAGCATGCCACTGACAATATCGAAATGATGCCCGATAGCCCTGTTGCTCGCGAGGACCTGGGCGCGGGCGGCACCTCCCGCGGCGCCGGCGCTCGCTCGCCGCTGTTCTGGAAAGTCCTGCTGCTTTCGGTGGCAGTCGTCTGGGGCTACTCCTTTACGACCATGAAGGACGCGCTCGACACCATTCCGGTGTTCGAACTGCTCTACGTGCGCTTTCTGCCTGCGGCGTTGGTCATGTTTTTCATCTTCCACAAGCGCATCATCGCGCACCTCAACGCCCGCAACCTTATCGTCGGACTTGGCATGGGCGCACTTATGTGGGCCGCCTACGCCCTGCAGACAGTCGGTCTGGCGCACACCACGGCGGGCAAGAATGCTTTTTTGACGGGCACGTATTGCATCGTTGTGCCGTTCGCGAGCTATTTTCTGAGCGGCGAAAAACTCACCCGCTATAACCTGGGCGCGGCGCTGCTGTGCTTGGCGGGCATTGGCTTGGTGGCGCTCGATAGCGTTGAATTCAACATCGGTGATGTCATTACGCTGGCGGGTGCGGTCTTTTTCGCCATCCAGATGGCGGTGACTGCCAAGTACGGTCGCAAAATGGACATCAACGTCATCACGTTTTGGATGTTTGTGGGCAACGGCGTGCTGAGCCTGGCAACGTCGCTGCTATTCGAGACCCAAGCGCCTCTGTCCGTGTGGACGCCGAGCTTTATCAGCGCGATGGCGTTTCTCTCGGTTGGTTGCACATGCGCGGCTCTGCTCATCCAAAACGTCGGCCTGGCGCATGTCTCGCCCTCGACGGGCTCACTGCTCCTTTCGATGGAGTCGCCTTCGGGCGTGCTGTTCTCGGTGCTGCTGATGGGGGAGGCGCTCACCTCGCGCCTGCTCGCCGGCTTCGCGCTCATCTTTCTTTCGATTATCTTGAGCGAGACGCATTTCGATTTTTTGCGTCGAAAGCCGCGTCCGCAATTGTAAACAATTTGTTGCGCCGCCTCCCGGGGCGGCATTTTTTATGCGTCGCCCTTAAAGTAGTACCTTGCACTTTACGCTATCAAAGTGCTTGCTGCAAAAACGTTACTGGAGGGCATCTATGGCATCAGCTCTGTCCGATCTTCAACCGCAACCAGCGCCTCAGGCTACCGCAGCGGCGCAGACCGCTATCGGCGATGGTCTGGTCAAAGAAGCCCAGGCATTTGCCGGTGAGCTTGCCGCATGGCGCCACGATCTCCATCAGACGCCCGAGCTCGGTAACAATCTTCCGCAGACGTCTGCCTATATCCAGGCACGTCTGGACGAGATGGACATCCCCCATACCACGCTAGTCGACGGTTCCTGCGTCGTTGGCCTGATCGGTGCCGGTGCGGCCGCTCAGGGCAATGGCACGTGCAAGGACGAGCAGACCGGAACGGTCGTCATGCTCCGAGGCGATATGGATGCCCTTCCCGTTGTCGAGGAATCCGGCGAGCCCTTTGCATCCACCAATGGCTGCATGCATGCTTGCGGTCACGATATGCACGCGACGGCCCTGCTTGGTGCGGCGCGCCTGCTCAAGGCCCGCGAGGCCGAGCTTGTGGAGGCCAACGCTACCGTCAAGTTGCTGTTCCAGCCGGGCGAGGAGACCTTTGAAGGGGCACGCGCTGCCATCGCCGACGGCTTGCTCGAGAACCCGCGCCCTCAGGCGGCCTTTGCCATGCATGTCAACAGCCAGTCGCCGCTTGGCCTGGTGCTCTACGGCAGCCCGGCGCTCTCGGGTGTGTACGGTTTCCGCATCACGCTCCAGGGCAAGGGCGGCCATGGCTCGAGCCCCGAGATCTGCATCGACCCCATCGCGGCCGGCGTCCATGTGCACCTGGCGCTCCAGGAGCTTATCGCCCGCGAGGTGCCGGCGGCCAAGGAAGTCGCACTTACCGTTGGTAAGTTTGCTGGCGGCTTGGCGGCCAACGTCATCCCCGACACCTGCGTGCTCGAGGGAACGCT
>CALLST010000229.1:0-2800 GCA_938011875.1 uncultured Collinsella sp.
CCGTGGTCGCAGCAACGTGATGGCCAGCTACGAAGACATGGTCATGTGGTCTGACATCGCGTCTGACGCCATCGAGGTCATCGACGAGAAGGGCGAGAAAGATGATTGAGAGTCCGGGCCATGCCATCAACCGCATCATTAAGGACTTTGGTGATGCGTTCACATCCGCTTTGCGTGGAAAAGGAAACTTCATCTATGAGGTTTCACGCGCTATGAGCCGTGCGCATAGGGAATGGGTCAAGTTCAAGAAGCGTTGCGTGAAGTATAGCGACCCTAAATGGCAGCGCCGGTATACAAAGGCGCTCAAGCGGTCGCACAGGAACGTCGCCTATCTGAAGCGCACCGGCAGGTGCCGGTGATGGGCATCGAGGTTAAGCGCGACGCCAAAGGCGTTTGGTACGCGCAGCCCTATCTGGGAACGACTCCGGAGGGCAAGCAGATCAGGCCGCGCCGCAGCTTTCCCGAAGCCGCCACGCGTGCCCAGGCACAGGAATTGGCGAACCGATGGCTTTCCGATATCTCCGCCGGCGGAAAGGTGCAGAGCGTCGTCATCGCCGATCTGCTGTACGCCTACATCGACGAGCGCCGCGCCAAGGGCGTGAGCCCTTACACGGTGAAGCGCTGGAAACTGTTCACGCGAATCTATGTAGGCAGGTACCTCAAAGGCAAGTCGGTGCTCGACCTAGGTGTGATGGAGTTCACAGTCTTCGAGACGCGCCTGCTGCTGGCGAAGAGTAAGCGCGGCCAGGGTCTGTCGCGCAACACAGTGCGCAGTGTGCATTTCTTCCTTCGCGGTGCATACAACCACTGGGTCAAGGCCGGTGTCTGCGAGACCAACCCGCTTTTCTACGTCGAGCCGCCGCACGAGGACAAGCACGAGGCCGTTGCGCTCGACGAGTGGGATTACCCGGGTCTGGACGAAGCGATAACGACCGCGATGCATCCAGCTGAACCAACGGAAAAGACCATGAGGGAAGCTGCCTATGCTTTTGCCGCCTGGCTCGCGCTGCACACCGGGATGCGCGTCGGCGAGGTGTGCGCGATGCGCAGGAGGGACGTGTCGAAGCGCATGGGATACCTCCACGTATGCGGCAAGATCGTCGAGCTTGACGGCGGCGGCGTCGAGCGCGTGGACGTTACCAAGGGTCGAAAGAGCCGCAACGTCTCCATGACCGAGCGTGAGCTTGAGACGATCTTCGGCTTTATCGAGCTTCAGGACGGCTTTACGGACGTGTTCACACCGAACATGCCGTTGGTGTCCTTTGACGGCTTCTTCATGCGTCCCACGACCGTCTCAAAGGCTTTCAGTCGCCTTCGCGACCGTCTGGGGCTGCCGAAGGGATGCACCTTCCACAGCCTTAGACATACGCACGCCACGTGGCTGCTTGCCAACGGCGCGAACCTCAAGGACATCGCCGAGCGCTTCGGCCATGCGAACGAGGCCACGACGCTCAAACTCTACGCCCACGCGATGCCCGGACGCGACCAGAGAGCCGCCGAGGTGTTCGACAAGTTCACCGACGAGCTTCGCGGAGGGACTGTAAACGATGTGTAAACGGCTCGACTTCGACCATTTGCGCATCGTCACGAAAAAGGAAGGTCAGACCGCAAAACCAGCGGTTTGGCAAAGGTTAGCCACCGTATTTCAAGTAAGAATCAGGAGCAACCAAAAATGGTACCTAAATTGACTACCAAGCAAAGGCGCGCAGCCCTCGATAAGGGGATGCAGATCAGGCTTGAGCGTGCCGAGTACAAGCAGAAGCTGAAAGACGGCTCGATGACCGTTGAGCAGTTCTTCAAGCTGGCTGACAGCGGATATCAGGCCGCCTACGGCATGCGTGTCTACTCGCTGCTCACTTCGCTGCCTGGGTATGGCGAAGTCAGATCGCGCCAGCTCATGAACGAACTCCGCATCGCACAAGGCCGCAAGGTCAAGGGGCTTGGAACCACGCAGCGTGCAAGGCTTCTGTCGATTCTGGCCGGTGATGACAATGCTTAAGAACCGACCGCAGAAGGTGAAGAGGGTCTTGTCGCTGGTCTTCACCGTCCTCATGTGCGTGCTGCTCGTCGTGATTCTCTTTGTGTCGTTCTGCATCATCGAAGCGACCGTGATGCTGTTCACCGGCGGTGCGTTCTCTCTGCTCTTTCCGGCAATTGCGACCGTGGCGATGCTCTTCGCGCTCATCGCACTCGCTATCGTGAGCGGTGGTGCCGCATGAGTGCCGAGAGCCTGAACACCTGCACGCTGAGCGGCAACCTCGGTAACGATGCCGAGGTGCGCTACACCAAGGGCGGCACGCCTATCACGTCATTCTCACTCGCCGTCAACCGCCGCCGCAGAACGCCAGACGGCAGCTACGAGGACGAGACGAGCTGGGTCGACTGCACGCTGTTCGGTAAGCGCGGGGAAGCCCTGCAAACGAACGGCTACCTGCACAAGGGCGCGCGTATCGCTGTAACAGGACACCTGCGCATGGCCGTCTGGGAAGCGGATGGGAAGCGCCACCGCAAGCTGGAGGTCATCGTCGACAACATCATCGGCATGACCAGCTACCGTCAACCGCAATCGCAGCAGCCGCAGCAGGCATCTCAGCCGCAGGTCAACGCACCTGAGCTTTACGACGAAGACATTCCGTTTTAGGAGGAAAGATGTACGGACGAAAGATGAACGTGAAGGTGATGAATGGATCGGAGTTGCCGCGCTATGCGCACGATGGTGACGCTGGCTTCGACATGTGCCTTACCGAGGACTGCCGCCTTGAGCCAAACGCCCGCGCCATCGTCGGCCTTGGCTGCGCGG
>CALLST010000230.1:0-1613 GCA_938011875.1 uncultured Collinsella sp.
AGGAATCCAGGCCGTTGCAGGGCATGATGATGGTCTTGGAGCCGGGCCAATGTTCGACTATGCGATCAGTAAGCGCCTGGGCTCCAGCTTCGTTCTCAACGTGATCGATGATGACCTCGCCGCCCGTGAAACCCTCGGCCTCCATGGTGTCGATGATCTTGTTGAGCATCTTCTTTTCGCCACGCGTGTGCCCAATGAGTTCAATTTTGCCCGCGTCGCTCGCCGTGCCCAAAATGCGGATATTGAGCTTGTTGGCAATGACGCCGGCTGCCTTAGGAATGCGTCCGGCCTTCGCAAGGTTTTCGTAATTACACAGGCTAAAGAGAATCTTGCTGTTTTGCTCGAGACTATCGAAGTAAGCGCAGGCGTCTTCAAAGGAAACGTCCGGGTTGCTCGCAAGATAGCGGTCGAACAGCAAGAAGATCAGATCCATTTTGCCACCTGCGGCTCGCGAGTTAACCAAATGAATCTGACGGTTGGGCTCTTCGGCAAGCACCATGTCACGCGCGGTGGCCGCGGCATTGTAGCTACCCGAGACGCCCTCGGAGATGGGCATGCAAATCGTCTTGTCAGCGAGCTTAAAGAGCTCAGCCCACTCCCCTACGCTTGGGCAGGCGCTCGAAGAAGCGCTCGACTCCGCCTGCACGGCGCAATTGAGCTCGTGAACATCGAGCGAGAGGTCGTCGACAAATTCGCGCTCCCCCACTCGGATCTTAAGGGGTGCAAATGCAAAGGTGGTATGAGGTGCGGTTGGTTGCCAATCGCGAAGATTGCAGCTCGAATCGGAGATGAGTGCCCAGCTCATTGAGGGTCCTTTCTAATTGTTCCACAACAATTATAGCCATCTTTTTGATTGTTTGGACGGCTATCTAGTTTTGAATACTAGATAGCCGTCCTGATTTTATGGCAAACGGTAGGGAAAAAAGAATGGGCCTCGTGATTCAAGATCGCGAGGCCCACGTTCGTTCGCTGTAGTACCAAATTAGTAGCGAACGAAAATGTAATTGTTGTTCATGCCAGCGGCAACGGAGCTGATGATGACGCCCGTCTTGTAGTCGGAAGCATGGATCATCTGGCCGTTACCAATGTAGATGCCGGTGTGGTAAGAGTTAACCACGACGTCACCAGGCTGGGGATCGGACACGCGGGTCCAGCCCATGAAGGTACCCGTGGTGCCAAGGCGGCAATAACGGCCGGTGAGGCAATAGCTCACAAAGCCGGAGCAGTCAAAGCTGTTCGGTCCAATACCGCCCCAAGAATAAGCATAACCGAGCTTGCTGTAGGCGCGCGAAACAACGGTACCACCGTCAACGGACTGGCTCGGTGCGGAAGGCGTCGGAGCCGGAGCGGGCGTCACGGGCTGCGGCGTGGGAGCAGGAGCGGGCGCGGGCGCAGGCGTGTTGCCGCCGCCGTTGTTGGTCGTACCGCCACCATTGTTGGTGTTCTCGGTCGTACCGGCGGTGTCATTGCTAACCGTGGCCTTTTCGGCGGTGCTGGCATTAATGCCAGCCTGCAGCGCAGCGTTGGCCTCGGCCTCGGCAGCGAGCTCGGCCTGCAGCTGCGAATCCAGGGAGTTTACGACGTTCTGGGCTTCAGCCTGCTGGGCATTAAGC
>CALLST010000231.1:0-2331 GCA_938011875.1 uncultured Collinsella sp.
CCTCCCGGCATTCGCCGACGTTTGCCCAGATAAAACCTGCCAAAATAAACCTGTCTCTTTTTGGTAGGTTTCGGGGTGACAAGGGCTTGCACTTTAGCGTGCGACAGCGGATAATGCCGAACACTCGACAATACGCTTATTGCTCTTTCTATAGATTGAGGAGGCCCCTATGGCCATGGAATTCAAACGCAGGCTGCCGATCCCCATGGAGATCCGCGAGGAAATGCCGCTTTCCGCCGAGCTTACCGCTAAGAAACAGGCATTCGACTCCGAGGTCGCCAAGGTCTTTACCGGCGAGGACGCACGTAAGGTGCTCATCATCGGCCCGTGCTCTGCCGACCGCGAGGATTCGGTGCTCGAGTATATGAACCGACTGGCCAAGACCGCCGAAGAGGTCAAGGACAAGCTCATCATCATTCCGCGCGTCTACACCAATAAGCCGCGCACCAAGGGCACCGGTTACAAGGGTCTTCTGCACAACCCCAACCCCGAGGCTCCCGACGACCTGCTCGAGGGCGTCAAGGCCATCCGCCATATGCACCTGCGCGTTATTGAGGAAACGGGCTTCTTCACCGCCGACGAGATGCTCTATCCGTCCAACTACCAATACCTCGTTGACCTGCTGAGCTATGTTGCCGTGGGCGCGCGCTCGGTCGAAAACCAGGAGCATCGCCTGGTGTCGAGCGGCATTTCGGTACCCGTCGGCATGAAGAATCCCAGTGCCGGCTCTACCAGCGTTATGCTAAACTCCATTTACGCCGCGCAGGCGCACCAGAGCTTCATCTTCCGCAACTGGGAGGTCGAGTGCGACGGCAACCCGCTCGCACACGCCGTTATGCGTGGCTACATCGGTCTCGATGGGCGCACCTACCCCAACTACCACTACGAACACCTGGAACGCCTGGCCGAACGCTATACCGAGCATGCCGGCTATGCCAATCCGGCAGCGGTCATCGACTGCAACCACGACAACTCGGGCAAGCGTCCGCTGGAGCAGTATCGCATTTGCAAGGAGGTGCTCGACAGCTGCCGCCGCAACGAGTCCATCTCCAAGCTGGTCAAGGGCTTTATGATCGAGTCCTACCTGGAGGACGGCAACCAGCCGGTCGACGGCGGTGTCTTTGGCAAGTCGATCACCGACCCGTGCCTGGGCTGGGAAAAGACCGACTACCTCATCCACGAGATCGCGGAGCGTGTTTAGTTACGCGGGTTTACCAACCCGCGTAACGGCTCGACGCTGCGCGCCGCCCAGAGCGACAATTTGTCATTCAAAAGGCAAGGCATGACCAGAAGGTCAATGCCCTGCCTTTTTCATGCCAACTTGTTCGCTCTGGACGTCGCTCGCTGTCCGTCCTCTACCTGCGTCGTTGTGTCGGTTCGGATGGGTGGTGCGAAAGAGGAGGGCATAGACCTTAAGGGTCATGCCCGACGATTGAAGGGCAAGGTGCCGTGCCTCGGGAAGACAGACAGTTACGCCGAGGGCTCCTGCTGCGTAATGCAGTGGATGTTGCCGCCGCCGAAGACGACCTGCTCGGACTGGACGCCGACGCACTTGTAGACGCCCTCGCCCCAGACCTCGTCATAGATCTTCTGGAGCGTGTCGACGGCCAGCTGGTCGTTCTCGTCGCCGTACTGCGGGACGATGACGCCGTGGTTGGTGACCAGGTAGTTCATGTAGGAGGCAATCAGCGGCTCGTCGGCAACGCGCGGCTCGGCGTTCTCGTCGGCGTCGATGGTGTCGCAGGAGGCCTGGTCCATGAACAGCGGGTTCACGGGCATGCAGAGCTTGTAGACCTTCATCTTGCGGCCCTTGGCGTCAACGGCGTTGGAGAGGGTCTCGTAGGCAGCGTGGCACTGCTCGTAGAACGGATACTCGGGATCGTCGGTCCAGATGCAGGCCATGACGCCCGGAGTGATGAACGTGGCAACGTCGTCGATATGACCGTTGGTCTCCTCGGGGTCGATGCCCTCCTTGACCCAGATGACCTTCTCGACACCCAGGTAATCCTTGAGGTGCTCGTCCATGTAGGCGCGAAGCTCCTCGCTCCAAGGCTCAAACTTCTTGTGGAACTTGGGCCAGATGGACTCGGGATCCTCTTCCTCCTCCAGAACCGCAGAGCAGGTGCGGCCCGGGGAAAGCAGGCACTGGTCGGTCACGACAAGGGTGCCCTCGCCGTCGACGGTGATGGAGCCGCCCTCGAGGATCATGTCGTCGGGACGATAGCGACGGCAGCCGGAGAGCTCAGCCATCTTGAGGGCGATCTGCTCGTCCTTGTCCCACGGAAAGTACAGGCCGTCGACGAGGCCGCCGTAGGCGTTGAAATGCCAGTC
>CALLST010000232.1:0-1510 GCA_938011875.1 uncultured Collinsella sp.
TTAAGCTCTGCTATGAGGCCTGCGATTACTGTCGCACCTGCGGCGGCGATACCGTGACGATCTGGCTCGGCCACGATGGCTTCGACTACAACTTCCAGATCGACTACACCCACGTGTTTGACAACC
This sequence comes from uncultured Collinsella sp., assembly GCA_938011875.1. Lineage (GTDB taxonomy): Bacteria > Actinomycetota > Coriobacteriia > Coriobacteriales > Coriobacteriaceae > Collinsella. The sequence goes on from CALLST010000232.1 coordinate 127, forward strand.
TCGTTAAGGCGTTCCAGGCGGTCTGCGACTATGCGCCCGACCTGCATATCTTCATCGAGTACAAGCCCTATGAGGAGCGCAGCTACGCCTATATCGATACGATGGGCCTCACCGGCATGATCCTCAACGCGGCGGACCGCGAGAATCTGGGTGTCACGCTCGATTACTGTCACATGCTCATGAAGCACGAGAACCCCGCGATGGCTACCGATATCTTCGGCCGTGCCGGCAAGCTCTACGGCATTCACCTCAACGATGGTTACGGCGTGATGGACGACGGACTCATGATTGGCATGGCTACGCCTGTCAAGATGCTCGAAATGCTCTTCTATCTCAAGAAGTACGCCTTTGACCGCGCCGTCTACTTCGATACGTTCCCGATTATCGAGGATGCGGAAGGGGAGTGCGCTCATAACCTCGTTATGATGAAGCTTATGAATGACGCCCTGGAAAGCGTGGGCCAGGAAAAGATTCAGTCCGTGATCGATGCAAACGATGCGCTTGCAGCGGCCGCGCTCGTGCGCGAGCCCTTCTGCACGATGGGGGGTAATCATTATATGAAACGCGATTGGGAAGCTACTGCCAAGGGCATTCTTGCCGCCGTGGGCGGCCCCGAGAACATCTCGGGCATGACGCACTGCGCCACTCGTCTTCGCCTGAACCTACGCGACGATTCCAAGTGTGACGACGCGGCCGTCAAGGAGGTCGACGGCGTGGTCAACACCGTCAACTCGGCCGGCCAGTATCAAGTGCTGATCGGCACCGAGGTGCCCAAGCTCTATGATAAGTTCGAGCCGCTCGTCAAGGGCGCGGGCGCCGAGGTCTCCACGAGCACCTCCTCCGATGAGGGTATCGTCTCCAGGATCTTCTCTGCTATCTCGGGCGTCTTTGCTCCGCTGCTGCCCGCCATGGCCGGCTCCGGTATCCTCCGTGGCCTGCTAATCCTTGCGGTTCAGCTTGGCCTTATCACCGAGGGCACGGGTACCTACACCATCCTCTACACCCTCTCGATGAGCGTGTTCTACTTCCTGCCGGTGCTTCTAGGCTTCTCCTCGGGCAAACGCTTCGGTGCGAGCCCGTACCTGTCGGCTCTGATCTGCGCCTGTTTGCTCTATCCCGATTTTATCGGCTTGATGGGCGATGCGGGCAACGGCGCCATGAGCGAGTTCTTCGGCATCCCCGTGGTGCTCATGAGCTACACCTCCACCGTTATCCCGGCCATCATCGCCATCTGGGTTTACTCGTTCCTCTATAAGTTCCTGGATGAGCATGTGCCCGAGACTCTCAGGCTCGTCGTGCTCCCCGCGGTCTCGCTGATCATCATGGTTCCCGCCACTATGCTCGTGATTGGTCCCTTGGGCGTCTATGCCGGCGAGGGCATTGC
>CALLST010000233.1:0-3243 GCA_938011875.1 uncultured Collinsella sp.
GACTTTATCGAAACCGGTGCGCATGACGAGCTCATCCGAGCGAGCATCGCCTATCACAGCGACTTTCGCCTGCCGGCACAACTCGACGAGCGTACACGGTGCTTCTGCGATATCGTGCGCGATGGCGACAAGATCGACATTATGCGCACCATCGCCGACAGCACCGTCGATACCATCCTCAAGGTGGATGAGGACGCGTTTCTAGCCAGTCGCTTCTCGGTGCCGACGCTTGCCGCCTTTGACGAGCATCGGTGCGTCGCGCGCGACGAGCGCAACGAGCCGGCGGACTACCTGGTGGGGCTCATCTGCTTTATGTTTGAGCTCGTCTATCCAGCGAGCCGTGCGCTGGCACGCGAGCAGGGCGATATCTACCGCCTGCTCGACGCGCCTTTTGGCATCACGCGGCCCTTTACCGACCCCGCCACGCAGGCAACTTGGAGCCGCCTTAAGGACGAGCTGCGCCGCTGGCTGGCAAGCGCTTAGCACTCGAGCTGAGCCAGCAGTTCCTCAACGACCTCGACGGCATCGCCGACAACCTTCTACTGGGCAGCACCAAAGATGGGGGCATCCGGGTCCTCGTTGAAGGCGATAATGCACACGGCCCCACCGATGCCGGCAAGATGCTGGATGGCGCCCGAAACACCGATACTCACGAGAAGCTTGGGCGAAACCGATACGCCCGTCTGGCCAATCTGATGGCGATACTCCAACCAGCCGGCCTCCACGACAGGTCGCGTGCAGCCAAGCTCGGCTCCCAGAGCCTCGGCGAGCCTTCGCATCAGCGGCAGATTTTTCTTGGAACCAATGCCGCGACCCACCACGACCAGGCGCTCGGCATCGGCGATCGAAGCCTGCTGTCCCCACTCCTCGGCGGGAATCGAGATCTCGACACGAGCCTTAGCATCATCCGCAAGTGATATCTGGGTGATCGTGCCGGAGCGGCCGTAGTCGAAGTCGGGAGCCTTAAAGATACCGGAGCGCACCGTTGCCATCTGCGGACGGTGGTTGGGGCAAATGATGGTGGCCATCAAGTTGCCGCCAAACGCCGGGCGCGTCTGCTGCAGTAGGCCCGTCTCCGCATCCATCGAAAGCACGGTGCAGTCGGCCGTAAGACCCGTCTGCAAACGCACGGCAACGCCGGGTGCCAGTTCGCGGCCAAAAGCGGTCGCACCGTATAGGATGGCCTCGGGTTTGCGTTCGGCTACCAAATCGCAGATCAAGTGGGCGTAGACCTCCGCATCGTTTTGGCGTAGACGCTCGTCGCGACAGGCCAGGACTTCGTCGGCGCCCGCGCAAACCAGATGTTCCAGGTCCCCGAGCGAGCCCTCGGGGCTCATGCCGACCAGTGCCACCAGACGGCAGCCGCGAGCATCGGCAAGCTCGCGCCCCTTGCCCATGAGCTCGTAGGCCACGGGAGCCACGGCGTCGTGCTCGTCAGTCTGCACGAAGACCCAAATGTCTCGATATGCATCAAGGTCCACCGCACCAGCGGCCTCGTCACGCTCGATCGAGATAGCGTTGACGGGGCAGGCGTCGACACATCCGCCGCATAGGATGCAGCCGTCGGTTACGCGGGCGCAACGGTTGGGCCGCTCGCCTTTCACTACGATGCCGTCCGAGGCACAGGCGCGAACGCAGCGACCGCAGCCGATACAGGCTTCGCTATCGATAATCAGTCCGCTCATCTATGCCATCTCCTCGATAATCTTGGCGAGCTTTGCCGCCTGCTCGGGCACCGTGCCTTCAACGGCCTCGCACGTTTGGTCACGGTCGGGCACAAACGAGCGCACGACCTGTGTCGGCGACCCAGCAAGACCGCAACGCGCGGGGTCGGCGTTCACGTCGGCGGCACTGACCACGCGCACGTCCGCCTCCTCCGCCGCGCGAATACCGGCAATACTCGGCATGCGCAGCTGGCCAATCTCCTTGGCAGTCGTCATCGCACACGGCATCTCCAGGTACACCGTCTCCTCGCCGGCATCGCAGCCGTGAACGAGCGCCAGCGAGCCACACGTCGTAAATCCCGCGCTCTGCACGCAGCTCACGTCGGTCACGCAGGGAATCTCAAAGGCGCCGGCAAGCTCGGGACCGATCTGGGCCGTATCGCCGTCAACTGCCATCTTGCCGCAGATGAGCAGGTCAAAGTCCTCATCGAGCGCCTCGATACCGCATTTGAGGGCATAGGTGGTGGCTAGGGTATCGGCACCCACAAAGGCTCGGTCGGTCAGCAGCAGCGCGTCGTCGGCACCGCGGGCGATGCAGTCGCGCAGCAGCGATTCGGTCGCGGGGATGCCCATCGACACCGCCGTCACACGCACGTCCATGCCAAAGCCGATAAAGTCGTCCTTCAGCGCCAGCGCGCATTCCAGAGCGCTTGCATCGAACGGGTTAATGACCGCCTGCTTGCCATCGCGCACGATAGTATTGGTTTTGGGGTCCATCTTGACCTCGGTGCTTCCGGGCACCGCCTTGACGCACACCACCATATGGAAATCACTCATCTTCACGCGCCCCCTTTCTGGACGAGTTCATCCAAGAGCTTCTCCGCAAACAGGTTGCCGCGACCCAGCTGGCCGGCAGGATCGAGCTGGAGTTTGAGACGCGCCGACTCGACCATGGCCTCGTGGCCGTACATCGTCTCCAAGAAGCCCGCCTTGATCTTGCCGACGCCGTGCTCGGCAGAAACGGCACCGCCCATGGCCGTGACCTCGGAAGCCCACTGGGCAAAGAGTTCTCCACCGCGACGGTAGTCTTGCGCATCGCGCGGCAGGATGTTCACATGCAGATGGTTGTTACCGATGTGTCCCCAGGCAGCAGACTCAAGCCCGCTTTCGGCCAGTGTGCGGCGATAGAGGGCGATGACATCGGCCAAGTGTGCGTTGGGCACCGACATGTCCGAACCCAGTTTGGTGATGGTGGGATCCATGCGGCGACGCTCGTCGATGAGCATGTTGACGCTCTCGGGCACCGCGTGGCGGAAGAACCGCTGACACTCGCGATCGACCTCGGTGCGCGCGACCCATGTCGCATCGTCACTGCCGCCCGCAAGCTCCAGTACCCACCCCAAGTGATACAGCTCCTCAGTCGCCTGGGCTTCGTCGTCGCAGTCGAGCTCCACGTAGACACAGACCTTTGCCTCGTCGTCGAGCGCCGGCAGCGAGGCAAACGCCGTCGACTGCTCGCGCTGGCGACGTAGAATATCCAGGGCGCCAGCATCGAAGTACTCGATGGCAGCCGCATGGG
>CALLST010000234.1:0-2180 GCA_938011875.1 uncultured Collinsella sp.
ATTCGCACGCCCCAGGGCCGCCAGGCAACGCTTCGCACCTTTGAGCATTTGGGAATTGAGCCAGTCGTTTAGAGACGGGTTTGTTTTGGCTAGTCTGTAGGCTATCGCTGAGCATTGGATAAACATATCGCCATTCATCGGTTACGGGTGTTTTACTATTGCGCGCCCGTGCTATGCTGAATTGGTCTTTTTCTCATCCGGTAACGAAAGGACCGCCCATGCCTACTGACATCGAAATCGCACGTTCCGTCACGCCGCTGCCCATTACCGAGGTGGCTAAGAACGCCGGTGTCGACGTAAAGCACCTGATTCCGTACGGCTTCGACAAGGCTAAGGTCGACTATTCGCTGCTCAACGAGCCGACTGATCACCAGGCCAAGCTCGTTCTCGTGACCGCTATCAACCCAACGCCTGCGGGCGAGGGCAAGACCACCACGACCATCGGTCTGGCCGACGGCCTGCGCCGTCGCGGCGTCAAGAGTGCCGTGGCCCTGCGCGAGCCTTCGCTCGGCCCCGTCTTTGGCGTTAAGGGCGGTGCTGCCGGCGGCGGCTGGGCTCAGGTCATCCCCATGGAGGATATCAACCTGCACTTTACCGGCGACTTCCATGCCATCGGTGCTGCCAACAACCTGCTGGCCGCCATGCTTGATAACCACATCCAGCAGGGCAATCAACTCGGTATTGACGTTAAGCGCATCACTTGGAAGCGCGTCGTCGATATGAACGACCGTCAGCTGCGCCACGTCATCGACGGCATTGGCGGTAAGGCCCAGGGCGTGCCGCGCGAGGACGGCTTCGATATCACCGTTGCCTCCGAGGTCATGGCGATCCTGTGCCTGTCCACGAGCTTCAATGACCTCAAGGAGCGCCTGGGCGAGATCGTCGTCGGCTACAGCTATGCCGGCGAGCCCGTCCGCGCCCGCGACCTTAAGGCCCAGGGAGCTATGGCCGCACTGCTCAAGGATGCGCTCAAGCCCAATCTGGTGCAGACGCTCGAGGGTACGCCTGCGTTTGTCCACGGCGGTCCCTTCGCCAATATTGCCCACGGCTGCAACTCCATCATGGCCACCCGCATGGCCATGCGCTTTGGCGACGTCGCGATTACCGAGGCTGGTTTCGGTGCCGACCTGGGTGCCGAGAAGTTCCTCGACATCAAGTGCCGCATGACTGGCATTCGTCCCAGCGCCGTCGTGGTCGTCGCAACCGCCCGCGCGCTCAAGTACAACGGCGGTGTTGCCAAGGCCGACCTCAACGAGGAGAACCTCGAGGCACTCAAGGCCGGCATGCCCAACCTGCTGCGCCACGTCGACAACATTCAGAATGTCTACGGTCTGCCCTGCGTGGTCGCCATTAACCGCTTCCCGACGGACACCGAGGCCGAACTCGAGCTCATCGAGTCCGAGTGCCAGAAGCTCGGTGTCAACGTTAAGCTGTCCGAGGTCTGGGCCAAGGGAGGCGAGGGCGCGCTCGACCTGGCCGATGAGGTCATGCGCCTGATCGAGCAGCCGAGCGAGCTCAAGTTTGCCTACGAGGACGGCGCCGATGTGGCCGACGCCCTCGAGGCCGTTGCCACCAAGATCTACCGCGCCGACGGTGTCGACTTTACGCCGGCTGCCAAGCGCCAGCTCGCCGAGCTGCGCGAGAACGGCTTTGGCAACCTGCCGGTGTGCGTGGCCAAGACGCAGTACAGCTTTAGCGACAACGCCAAGGCCCTGGGCGCTCCCGAGGGCTTCCGCATCACCGTGCGCGAGCTCAAGGTTTCCGCCGGTGCCCACTTTGTGGTCGCGCTGACCGGCAGCGTTCTGACCATGCCGGGCCTGCCCAAGGTGCCCGCGGCAGAGAACATCGACGTCGACAACGACGGCAACATCACCGGCCTGTTCTAAGTCTGCTGCTCATAGCCGCTTGCCCGCCCCGCCGCGCCAACCAAGGCCCGGCGGGGCTTTTTTGATCCCAAGGGGATGGGGGAAACGGATCATTTTGCGGCTGTTGGGTCAATGTGGCTATCCGTATGGGGTTGTTCGTCCAAAACTATGCCGGTTTACTACGATGAATCGGTATACCTCGACCATATCTGGATTTTCCGATAATGACCGATTCGTCTACCTGCACTGATAATTGTTCTCGGGGGAAGCGGGCACTGCGGGGCGCGGCAACGGCGCGCGATTTCCGCGTCGCAG
>CALLST010000235.1:0-2107 GCA_938011875.1 uncultured Collinsella sp.
CCGGGCTCCTCGCCAAGCTGCTCCGAAATCGCGACCCCCAGGCCCACCGACTCATCGCCATCGTCTTCGTACGTATGGAGAACATAGGAGATGCCGGCGCTTTCCAGCTCGCGCATCGCATTGGTTTTTGACGTCTTAACAGCCTTTGCCATGGCACATCCTTTCCCTCGCAGAGCGACGTAAGGATTAAGTATAGGGCCAATTCCGCCGCATATGCCATCTCGACACACAGAAGCGCCACCGAATCAGAGGGAATCGGTGGCGCGTCGGTACTACAACGTCTCTTTACTGTGCGTCGAGCTGCGCCTGACGCTCACGGTCACGCTTGAGCAACGGCGCCAAGAACTTGCCCGTGTAGCTCTGCGAACATGCCGCGACTTGCTCCGGCGTGCCTGAGACCACGACGGTTCCGCCGCCATTGCCGCCCTCGGGGCCCATATCGATCAGGCGGTCGGCAACCTTGATGACATCAAGGTTGTGCTCGATCACCAGAACCGTGTTGCCCGCATCGACCAGGCGTTGCAACACGTCGAGCAGCTGACGAACATCCTCAAAATGGAGGCCGGTTGTGGGCTCGTCCAAAATGTAGAACGTCTTGCCTGTCTGGCGACGATGAAGCTCCTTGGCGAGCTTTACGCGCTGCGCCTCACCACCCGAGAGCGTCGTGGCGGGCTGGCCCAAGCTCACATAACCTAGGCCGACGTCATACAGGGTTTGAAGCTTTCGCTTGATCTGCGGAATATTCCCAAAGAAAGCCAGCGCCTCGGCCACGCTCATGTCAAGTACGTCCGAGATAGTCTTGCCACGATAGGTAACCTCGAGCGTCTCGCGGTTATAGCGCTTGCCGCCACAAGCCTCGCAGGGAACATAAATATCGGGAAGAAAGTGCATCTCAATCTTGATCTGGCCGTCGCCCTTGCACGCCTCGCAGCGTCCGCCGCTCACATTAAAGGAGAAGCGTCCCGGCGAGTAGCCACGCGCCTTCGACTCCGGCGTGCTCGCAAACAGCGCACGCAGGTCGTCCCACAAACCAATATAGGTAGCGGGATTCGACCGCGGCGTACGGCCGATTGGCGACTGATCAATATCGATCACCTTATCGATGCACTCGATACCGTCGATTTTTTTGAACGGGCCCACGGGACGCGTAGAGCGATGGATAGCGTTGGTGAGGGCAGGCGCAATCGTATCGGTGACCAAGGAACTCTTTCCCGATCCCGATACGCCGGTTACGACGGTAAGCGTGCCAAACTCAATCTTGGCGGTAACGTTTTTGAGGTTGTTGGCACATGCTCCCGTAATCTTAAGACAGCCACGTCCGGGGTTGCGGCGTTCATTGGGAACTCGAATCATTCGCTTGCCGGTCAGATAGGCACCCGTCATTGATTCGGGGCACGCCATGATGTCAGCGGGCGTTCCCGCGGCGACCACGTGCCCGCCGTTGACGCCCGCGCCTGGCCCCATATCGATCACATAGTCGGCAGCGCGAATCGTGTCCTCATCGTGTTCAACGACGATAACGGTGTTGCCGATATCGCGCAGGCGCTCGAGCGTCTTGATCAGGCGCTCGTTGTCACGCTGATGAAGACCGATCGAGGGCTCATCCAGAATATAGAGCACGCCCATGAGACCCGCGCCGATCTGCGTTGCCAGGCGAATACGCTGCGCCTCGCCACCAGAAAGCGTCGCCGAGGCACGATCGAGCGTCAGATAGTCGAGTCCAACATCGACCAGAAAACGCAAGCGCTCCAGGATTTCCTTGACGATACGACCGCCGATGAATTGTTGACGCTCGGTGAGCTCAAGGTCCTCAAAAAACTCGAGCGACTCGCGGCACGACAGGCAGCAAACCTCATAAATGGACTTGCCGCCCACGGTGACGGCGAGCATCTCAGGGCGCAAACGAGCGCCGTGGCAGCTCGAGCACGGTTCCTCGCGAATGTACTTCTCCAAGCGCGCCTTGGTGTTCTCGTTCGTCGTCTCGGTATAGCGTTCGTACAGAATGTTGCGAACGCCCGAAAACTTGGTATCCCACTGGCTGCGACGTCCGTCGAGCTTTTGGTAGTCGACCGAGATCTTCGTATCGCCCAGGCCATCCAAGAATGCA
>CALLST010000236.1:0-15037 GCA_938011875.1 uncultured Collinsella sp.
TATCGCCGTTCTTCTCGACCAGGTCGGCCATGTTGAGGGCGACGACCACGGGCAGGCCGGTCTCGATAACCTGAAGCGCCAGGTACAGGTTACGCTCGAGGTTGGTGGCGTCGACCACCTGGACGACAACATCGGGCTCGCCGCTCATGAGGTAATCGCGCGAGCACTGCTCCTCGGGGCTGTAGGGGGAAAGCGAGTAGATGCCGGGGAGGTCCGTGATGGTAACGTTCTTGTCGCTTAGGAGCTTGGCTTCCTTTTTCTCAACCGTGACGCCGGGCCAGTTGCCAACGTAGCCGTTGGCGCCGGTGATCAGGTTGAAAAGCGTGGTCTTGCCGCAGTTGGGGTTACCCGCCAGCGCGACATGGATCTGAGAATCCGCCATTCAATCCTTCTTCCTTGTGTGCCTGCGCTGCTTTCTCCGCGCAGGCTGGATAATGTGCTTCAAAAATGCTGCATTAAGTTAGAAATACCTAACTTTATCTGCAGAAATATTCGCCGTAGGCCCTTACTGGACCTCGACGACGGCAGCCTCCTCCTTGCGGATGGAAAGCTCGTAGCCGCGCACGTTGATCTCGACCGGATCACCGAGCGGTGCAACCTTCACGACCTTGAACGAAGTGCCCTTGATGAGCCCCAGGTCCATAAGGTGGCGGCGAAGCGCACCCTCACCGTGAAGCTTGACGATGGTAGAGCTCTCGCCCACCTTAACGTCACCCAACGTCTTCATATTCTTTTCCCCCTTTCAGCTTTTATGAAATGCTGCGAACTAACCGACGGTCATGATGTGCATGGCGACCTTGGTATCGATACCAAAGCGTGCGCCCAGCACGGTGACGATGATATTGGCGCCACTCGAGCTCACCACGTGAACCTCACTGCCCTCGACAAAGCCGAGGTCCTTGAGGTGGTGCTTCATGTCCTCATTGCCCTTTACACGAGACACGCGCACGGTTTCGCCCGCTTTTACCATCGAAAGCGGCATAGCCGGCATCTGCGGTCCGCAAGACATGAGTAAGCTCCTTACGTCAGTTCGTCCTCAACATCGACGCGATAAAAGTTAACCACGTCTATGTTCGCTTTAGTAAACTAACACGTGGTTAACTTTTTGGAAAGGGTCCCTATTCAGTTTTCGGAAAAGTTTCCCATATGAAACAAAAGAGGCGCCGCAAAGAGCGCCTCCCAGAGATGTGACAAAGGGACTGTCCGCAGTCCCTTGTTGCGTTTAGAGCGAGAGGTTTCTGATCGACGTGACACACGAGGCCTCGTCTACGCCCGAAACGCGAAAGACGATGTCCTCGCCGCACTCGCCGTAGAGAGCCATGAGTCCCATGACATCGCGGCCATTCGTGTGGCGATCGCCGATACTGACTGACACGTCGCAACGATGCTTGGCAATGATGTCATAGAGCAGCGCAACCGGGCGGGCATGTAATCCCAACGGATCTTTAATCGTCTTTGTAAACTCGACCATATCCCCTCCCACGACATCGCACATTCGGCCGGCAAACCCAGCCACGTGGTAGTTATTGTAGCGTTAGATGCTTGTTGAAGCCCGCCAGAAGGCTCAACCGGAAAGTGCGACCCGTTATTTGGCTGGATTCTGGGACGCAGTTTCCCAAAGGGGCCTGTTTGGGAAACTGCGACCCGTTCTGGACGCAAATTCCGGGTCGTAGTTTCCGCGACGCCCAGTCAACCTATGCCCTCGCAACGCCCGCGCATAAAAAACGAGGGAAGGCACGCGTCCTTCCCTCGTTGTGGGCATTATGTAGCCGCTCGCCTACATCAGGCGCAGGCTGACGTCCTTGAGCTGGGCGCCGGAAACGGCACTCGGGGCGCCCGACATAAGGTCGGAGCCGCTGGCCGTCTTGGGGAACGCCATGACGTCGCGGATGGAGTCGGAACCGGTGAGCAGCATGCACACGCGGTCCAGGCCCAGAGCGAAACCGCCCATCGGGGGCGCACCAAACTTGAGGGCCTCCATGAGGAAGCCAAACTGAGACTCGGCGCGCTCCTCGGTAAAGCCCAGGAGCTTGAGCATGGACATCTGCATCTCGGCGTTGTGGATACGCATACCGCCGCCGCCGGCCTCAAAGCCGTCCATGACAAAGTCGTAGGTGCAAGAACCGGCTGCCAACGGGTCGGCCTCGATCTTAGCGATGTCGGTCTCGGTCGGCAGGGTGAAGGGCTGATGCTCGGCGGCATAGGCCTTGCGGTCCTCATCCCAGTGGAACAGCGGGAAGTTGACGACCCACAGGAAGTCGTGGCCCTCGCGCTTGATCTCGAGCGCGTTAGCCATGTGGGAACGCATGCCGCCCAGGATCTCGTCGGAGAGCAGGCGCGGGCCGGCGGCGAACATCACAAGGTCGCCGGGCTCGACGTCCATGCGCTCGCGCAGGGCGGCCATCTCCTCGTCCGAGAAGAACTTGACGATGGGGCTGTTGATGGAGCCGTCCTCGCGGAAAGCGATCCAGGCCAGACCCTTGGCGCCAAACGTGGAGGCCACGCCGGCGAGCTTATCGATCTTGGCACGTGCCCAGGCACCGGCGCCCTTGGCGTTGATGGCCTTGACGACAGAGCCCTCCTCGTTTGCGGCGGTCGCAAAGACCTTGAACTTGGAGTTGGCAAAGATGTCGGTCAGGTCGACCAGATGCATGCCATAGCGGGTATCGGGCTTGTCGGAGCCATAGGTGTCCATGGCATCCCAGTAGTTCATGCGACGCAGCGGCGTGGGCATCTCGACACCCATGCGGCCGAAGGCATCGGCAAGAACCTCTTCGAGCGCGCTCATAACGTCGTTCTGGTCCACGAAGGACATCTCGATATCGACCTGGGTGAACTCGGGCTGACGGTCGGCGCGCAGGTCCTCGTCGCGGAAGCACTTGGCAACCTGATAGTAGCGCTCGACGCCACCGACCATGAGCAGCTGCTTCAGGAGCTGCGGGGACTGCGGCAGGGCGTAGAAGTTGCCCGGCTGGATGCGGCTGGGGACGATGAAGTCGCGGGCGCCCTCGGGCGTGGACTTAAACAGGGAGGGCGTCTCGACCTCCATGAACTCACGGTTGTGCAGCGCCTCGCGAATGGCAAAGGTGAAGTCGGAGCGCAGCTTGAGGTTGGCCATCATCTCGGGACGGCGAAGGTCCAAATAGCGATAGCGCAGGCGGGTGTCCTCGCTGGTCTCGATGCCGTCCTCGATCTGGAACGGCGGGGTGACGGACGTGTTGAGCACCTCGGCGTGGTCGGTCAGGACCTCGATCTCGCCGGTCGCGAGCTTGGCGTTGGTGGTCTCCTCGCCACGGGAGCGCACGACGCCGTGGATCTTGATGGGCCACTCGGGACGCATGGTCTCGGCGATCTTAAAGGCGTCGCCGTCGGAGTGCTCGGGGTCGAAGGTGAGCTGCGTGATGCCCTCGCGGTCGCGAAGGTCGCAGAAAATAAGGCCGCCGTGGTCGCGGCGACGGCTCACCCAACCGGTGAGGGTGACCTCTTCGCCCACGTTCTCGAAGCGAAGCTCGCCGCAGGTACGGGTGTGCATGGAATGCTCGTCAATGGGACGGGTCTGGCTCATACCAGTGATCCTCCTTTATGGATCTGTGCCGCCCCGTGTCGTTCCGGGCAGCGTCGTACAGATTTGCCCAGCCTGCGTAAACCGCGCAGCCGGACATGGCGTTCTATCTTATCGCACCCGCGTCGATGTGCCGCGAAAAAGTGGCTCCTGCCCAAAGACTTGACGGAGACGAAACAATTGACGCGGCCTGGCCGTCGCCAAGGCGCGCCGCGTGCGACAATGTGCCCCAATACAACTGCACTCGGAAAGGCCCGCCATGACTGCACGCCTCATCGTTATGGATATCGACTCCACGCTCATCAACCAGGAGGTCATCGACCTGTTGGGCGAGGAGGCCGGCGTAGGCGAGCAAGTGGCGAAGATCACTGAGCGCGCCATGCGCGGCGAACTGGACTTTAAGCAGGCACTCGAGGAGCGCGTGGGGCTGCTTGCCGGCTTGGATGAGAGCGTGTTCGAGCGCACCTTTGAGCGCGTGACGTTTACCCCCGGCGCGCTGGAGCTTGTGCGCTCGGCGCACAGCAAGGGCTGGAAGGTCGGCGTGGTAAGCGGCGGCTTCCACGAGGTCGCCGATAAGATCGTGGCCGCCGCGGGTATCGACTTTTGCCTGGCTAACCGCCTGGAGGTCGTGGACAGCAAGCTCACCGGTAAGCTGGCGGCAGACATTGTGACCAAGGAGTCCAAGCTCATCCAGCTGCTGGACTGGGCGGTTGAGTGCGGTGTCGACATGGCCCACACGGTCGCTATTGGCGACGGGGCAAACGACATCCCCATGATTCAGGCCGCGGGCACGGGCATCGCGTTTTGCGCCAAGCCCAAGACGCGCGAGGCCGCCCCGTTTGCCATCGACGAGCGCAACCTGATGCTCGCCATGGACATCATCCTGCGTGACTAGTCGATCCTTCTAACAATAGAATCAGTCTGTCCTATAGTTTCCGAACAATTTTGTCTTAGTGTTCGGAAACATACCCTTTGAGTGCTAGACTTTGCGCCGTCGAAGGGAACATATATGGATAAGCGAGATCTTGAGCAGTTGCTGAGCGATGTTGCCGGCGGAGCAGTCACCCCGGCAGTCGCCCTCACGCGCATCCAGACGGCGCCAACCGCCGATCTGGGTTTTGCGCAGCTCGATCTTTCGCGCGGGGTGCGCCAGGGAGCCGGCGAGGTTGTCTACGGCGCCGGTAAAACCGCCGAGCAGATTGCCGCCATTATCGAAGCGCTGCGCGATGCCGGCCAGGAGCGCATCCTGGTCACGCGCCTGGACAGCGAAAAAGCAGCCCGTACCTCGGAGCTTCTCGGCAACGACATCGACCTGGGATATGCCCCGAACGCCCAGCTCGCCCTGGTGGGTGGCAAGCCCTCCCCCACCGGTAACGGACGCGTTGTCGTCGCCTGCGCCGGCACGAGCGACTTACCCGTCGCCGAAGAAGCCGCGTTGACGGCCGAGTTCTATGGCAACGAGGTCGACCGCCTCTACGACGTAGGTGTCGCCGGCCTGCACCGCCTGCTCGCACATGCCGAGGAACTTGCCCGGGCGCAGGTGGTCATCGCCATCGCCGGCATGGAGGGCGCGTTGGCGAGCGTTATCGGCGGTCTGGTGAGCTGTCCGGTCATCGCCGTTCCCACCAGCGTTGGCTACGGCGCAAGTTTTGGTGGCGTAGCTGCACTGCTCGCCATGCTCAACTCCTGTGCCAGCGGCGTTTCGGTCGTCAATATCGACAACGGCTTTGGCGCCGCTTACCAGGCAAGTCTTATCAATCATCTGAGCGCCGGCACACCCCGCGCCCGCTAAGGAGCATTCCATGTCCAATCATCAGCACACGCTTATCATCGACGGCACCTCGGGCATCAGCGGCGATATGACCGTCGCGGCCCTGCTCGACCTGGGCGCCAGCGAGGAGCACCTGCGCGAACAGCTCGCCACACTGCCGGTCGACGGCTTTACGATCGCCGTCACGCGCGTAAACAAGCATGGCATCGACGCCTGCGATTTCGACGTTCAGCTGGCAGAAGAGCTCGAGAACCACGACCACGACATGGCATGGCTCTACGGCAACGAAGCAGCTGCCGAGCACACGCACGAGCACGAGCACGAGCACGAGCACCACCATCATGACCATGACGAGCATGAGCACTGCCATGAGCATGATCATGAGACCCACGGCCATGGCCACGAGGGTCACCATCACGCCCACCACCATCACCACCGTTCTTTGGCGGACGTCACCGCTATCATCGACGGCTCGCAGCTAAGCGATGGCACCAAGCGTCGTGCGCTCGCCATCTTTACCGCGCTCGCCGCCGCCGAGGCAAAGGCCCACGGCAAAACGCCCGAGACCGTCATGTTCCACGAGGTAGGCGCCGTCGATTCCATCGTCGACGTCTGCTCTGTCGCCATCTGCCTCGATGACCTAGGTATTGAGGACATCGTGGTCGAATCGCTCTCCGAAGGCCACGGAACCATTCGCTGCGCCCACGGCCCTATGCCCATTCCCGTCCCCGCTGTCGTCAACCTGTGCCAGGCGGGCAATATCGCCCTCACGCCCGCACCGGTCGCTGGCGAGCTCGTGACGCCCACGGGCGCCGCCATCGTCACCGCGCTGCGCACGTCCGAGCACCTGCCGGCACGCTACCACATCGAGGCCGTCGGCTACGGCGCCGGCAAGCGCCCCTACGAGGGTTGCTCCGGCACGCTCCGTTGTCTACTCGTTGACGTGGATGCATAGCCATGGATGCCCGCAAAGAAAAAAGCCGCGCTGCCATCGTTGCAGCGTTCTCCGAGCTGCTACGCGAAGAGGATTACGGCAAGATTACCGTCGGCGACATCATCGCTCGTGCCCATGTTGGTCGGGCCACGTTCTACGGCCTCTTCAAGAGCAAAGACGACCTACTGTCCGAGCTCGTGAGCGACATCTGCACCCACGCCCTCGACGACGATGGCACACCGCTCGACGACCCACTCGTGCAGGTCGAGCATATCCTCAACAACCTCTGGGAACGCCGTCAGGGCGTTCGAGCCCTCGTAGCCGGCGCCGGCTCACGCGTCTTCGCCGACTGCTTACGCAAGACCATCATGTCACGAGCAGCCGAAACCGTCCCCGCCGACCCCACAGGCCCCGCCGGCACCATGGACCGCAGCTTCTTACTACACCACATAGCCTCAAGCTTCGTAGCCACCGTCCAATGGTGGGCCTGGCACAACTTCCAAGCAGACAAAGCCGACGTAGCCAAAGACTACCTCTCAGCCATAAAACCCCTCTTCGGCTAAGTAAGAAGCTCACCCCAAAGCATCGCCCCAACCCAGGGCGCCACGCATCCCAAAGTATCACTCGCGCTTCAATGCCCCCCAACAGCAACAAGCCCCTCCCATCCAAATTCAGATATATGTTGGGTTGCTTATACGAACGCAACAAAGACCCCGCAGCTGGCCGCATGGGGTAACTTCCCAGCGCACTCCGCAGGACGCAAAAAGGCTCGCCGCACAAAGTGCGCAGCGAGCCTTTTTGCATGTCAGAGGACGCGCTGGGTAGTTACCCCATGCGGCCTGCGGACTACAATGTCGGCTCAGACTAGAACATGCCCAAGAAACCGTGCACAAACAGTGCGGCCAGAGCGGCACCGACAAACGGAGCAATGCCAGGAACGAGCAGACCGTACTTCCAGTTGTTGTCAGCCTTGTTCTTAATCGGCAGCACCTGATAGGCCATGCGAGGACCAAGGTCACGAGCCTGGTTCATGGCGAAGCCGGTGATGCCGCCCATGCCCATGCCAACGGCCCAAACGATCAGGCCGACGCAGATAGCGAGCATCAGGACGTTCTCGCCAGCACGGTTAGCAGCAGCAAGGATGGCGCTGATGAACACAAAGGTGCAGATAGCCTCGCAGAAGAAGTTGCGGGCATAGTTGGTGCCCTCGGTGGTGGGGTTGGTCGAGAAGATGTTGCGCTGGGCAATGGGGTCGATGACGCCCTCGGAAGCCTTGAACTCATCGGCATACATAAGCCAAGCGATTACGGCGCCCACAAAGCCACCGAGCATATCGGCAAGCATGAAGGGGATGCAGCTGCTCCACGGCACCAGACCGACGATGCACTGGGCAAGCACCATAGCCGGGTTCATGCACACGGCGCCACCAAAGACAAACAGGCAGACCGAGATGCCAAAAGACCAAGTGGTGATGGCAAACATATGGCCGGAGCCCTGATACTTGGTACCCTTAAGCACGGTATCGCAGTGCACGCCCACGCCAAAGATGATCATGAGGGCCGTTGCGCCGAATTCGCAGAGGAGTTTGGTAAGCATAAAACCTTATCTTTCTTGTCGGTTATAAACGATTCGTTTAGGCCGCGTACTAGTGCTGTGCGACGACAACGCCCAGGCCATCGGGAATGACGGCCACCTTGGCATCGGCACCCTTCATCTCAAAGGCGAGCTTGAGCGCCTCCTCGAGGGTGTTGACCGGCGTCATGTGCATATCCTTGAGCATCTGGTGATCGCACAGATCGGTGACCATGATCACAGGGTGATGCGCCAGGATGCGGGCAAAGATCTGGCTCGTCCACTGGTCGGGCAGGGTCTCGTCCTTAGGACGGTCGATGCAGGCGCGCTCAAACTCCGCCGGATCGTTGTCGGCGATGTTGTGATAGAAGCCCTCGCCACCGTGACCGTCGGCACAACCGGCGACATCGATAATCACGCCGCCCTCGGGAAGCGTGGCCTCGGCAGAGCACATGCCCTTCACGGCCTGGTAGATGTTCTGGTCGAGCGGGTAGCCGCCGTTGGTGGTGATGGCAATCTCGCACTCGACGGGCTCAACGCCGGCAAGGCTCTTCACGAACTCGCAGCCGGCCTCGTGCGCCTTGTGGATGTCGCCGGCAAAGGAGCCGATGACCTCGTGCTTGCCGTTGAGCACCACGTTAAGCACAAAGGCAAGGTGAGCCATCTCGGCAGCGGCAAACATGTCCTCGCTCACGTGGTTGTGGCACAGGTTGCCGGCACGCGAATGGGAATCGTTCACAAACTGACCGTTGTGGTTGTACATGATGGTCTTGTAGCTGGCGATGCCAGGCAGGACGGACTTGCGGCTACCAGAGAAACCGGCAAAGAAGTGCGGCTCAATGAAGCCCTCGGCAAGCAGCAGATCGCAATCGGCGGCAATCTTGTTGATGATGCACTCGCCGCCAGAAGGCAGGGTGCCGATCTTTTTCATCATGCTGTCATCGGTCGCGACGTGCATAACGATTTCCTCGTTGGCAACGATCTCCTCGCCGTACTTGTTGACGAACTCCTCGTGCGTCGACGGACGATGCATACCCGTAGCAACCAGAATACGCACGCGAGCCTCGGGCGCAGCAGAATGGATGTGATGCAGCAGAATAGGCATCGTCACACGCGAGGGAACGGGACGCGTATGATCGGAGCTAATGATGACAATATCCTTCTTGCCAGCACAAAGCTCCTCGAGCGAAGGCGAGCCATAAGGGTTGGCAAGCGACTCCTCCACCAGCTCTTCCTGCGATTTTGTAGTCTTAAACTCGTTTTGATGACCTTCCATCACACCCGCAAAGTTCTTATCCTCGAGCTCCAGATGCAACGTCTTGTGGTCAAACGGCAGTTCACATTCAAACAATGACGAGCGCCCTCTTCCTTTTCAACTGACACACTAGATAAACCGTTGGAAGGATACGCCGCTCACCGAAAAACACCACCGTCCACCGACTCATTAACACAACGTTCATATTTGACCCACAACAAAACGGCCGCGATCCCAAAGGGAACTGGAGTCGCTCATAAAGCCGAGTGCGCGCACGCGCGCACGTTCGAGGCCAGGGGGCGGGCGACGCTAGGGATATTCGAGTACATCGAATGCTTCTACAGCAGGGTCCGCATGGCTCGCCGGGCCGTAATCCTCCGCCATCCTCCTGCGGGTTTCGGTTAGGCCGCTCGCCTGCTCTTTCGTGAGGAAGCAGGCGAGGACGGTACTTGCTCAGATCAGGAAATCTTCCTTGTTTTCAATCAGAGAGTTCACAGATTGCAAAGGGGATGCCGTGTGCAGGCATCCCCTTCTCCTAGCAAAGCGATATTCGTATACCGAATCGCATATACCGGTAATTGTCATATTAGCTCCCCGCTCCGATTGCCTCGATTCACTTGTGAGCGCAATCGTTTCGTCGGACCAGATCCATCTCAGCCAAATTTCACGCTGACATGCAGGATTTGATTTGACCGCAGGGAGTATTCCAGAGAGTAGGAGTGCATCTCATTTTCCTCAGGCGCGTTTTTCTTGAGTGCGGAAACGGAAATGATACGCCCCGCGGATCTCGAGTCCTCTTTCGCATCCCCCAAGGGAACATAGTCTCCTTCCGAGGTCTTCTCCCCTACAGAATAACTATAGTCATTTGCATCAAAAGAAATGCCATACTCTTCGGAAATGATTTGGTTAGCCGTCGCAACCGTCTGTTTCTCCCTTTCCGAAGGAATCGATTTTGCGATAGCGCAACCAACCAAAAGGCAAGAACCTGCTAAAGCGAATGCAGCCAATGTAAACATGAGCGTCCTGAATTTCATTGTTTATTCCAATCTGCCGGTTCCTTATCAACTGATCGATTTGGATGGAAGGAACAGCCAGAAACCGGCAGGC
The DNA here is from genome assembly GCA_938011875.1 of uncultured Collinsella sp. Classification (GTDB taxonomy): domain Bacteria; phylum Actinomycetota; class Coriobacteriia; order Coriobacteriales; family Coriobacteriaceae; genus Collinsella. The sequence continues at coordinate 10,202 of CALLST010000236.1, forward strand.
GTCCCTTCTTCAGAAAGCTACCAAAGACGGTCTAACGCGCCTTCGCTCCGAATGCGGCATTCGCAACGGACGACGCGTAGGAGGTCGTCGCGAGAGCGCAGCAGACGAAGCCCGCAACCAGCGCGACCAAAGTAAATCCGATACCGGGACCGATGATCTCGACATCGGCGGAGAGGGCGACCGCCGCGATGCCCACCCAGAGGTACGCGAGCGCGACCGCGAGGGGCACGGCGAGAATCCGAAGCGATGCCGACCGGCACACCTTCTCCAGTCCCCTCCTCGATAGCCCGAGCTTCACGACGGGTCTCATGCGCACGCCCTCCTCGAACGCCCTCGCGTTCAGGCGCGAGTAGGCGAGGCTGGCGGACGCGAGCAGGAACGACACGCTCAGCATGCTCCCCAGGTACAGCATGAGGCTGAACTGCACGCGGTCCGCCTCGTAGTAGCCCCTCGCGAGAACCAGAGAAACCGCGCCTTCCCTGGCGTAGTCCACGATGTCAGCGATTGCCGCAGTCAACTCGGAATCGGACTCCCATCCCTCGTAGGTGTATGCATGCACCTGCGTCTCATCACCGCCGAATCCCGCCGCTTCGTAGTCAGCGTCGTCGAGTACGGTGACCGAAGACGCGTACCCGTCGAGCAGGACGAGCCCCTCCCCGCGCATCACGTCAAGGTCCCCCAGGGCGTTCTCGACCGACGCCGGAACCCCGCTCGGATCGAAGCTCTTCGAACCAGGAAGGAGAAGCGCCTCGCCGGAATCCAAGGAGATTTGATTGCGACCCGCGACGGCGGCGGACTCGTTGTAGGATCTCTCGCTTATGACTGCGTTTCTCGCGTCGTCCGCCCAGGAGAATCCGAAGACGGACCCCACGAGTCCCGGCTTTTTCGCAAGGGCGGACTCGAGCATCTCCACATGGTCAGAGACGGGCACGTCGTCGCCCCTCGCGATATAGCTGACGGGATACGGGACTATCTCCTTCGTCTTCTCGAGCGCCCCGTCGGACAGGGTGAAAAGCCCGACGAGCGCGAAGAACGAGAGGGAGCAGAGCACGGCGGTGACGGTCATCGACTGAAGGTTCCCTTTCAGGGACTCCTGAAACGCGGTGGCCTTCAGCATGGACAGCCCCTCGTAATGCGCTCCTGTCGATCTGCGCCTCGAGAGCCCCACCGCGAAACAAAGATAGAACGCGAGGAACGTTCCCGACGCAAGAAGGCCCACGCCGCCCAGAACGAGGGCGAAGCTCCATACGATGCTCGCATCGCCTTGGCCCATGGCCAGCCCCGCAACAAGAAGCATCGCGCATGCGACAGCCGTAAGAACGGCCGCCTTCACAGAGGGCTTCCCCTCCGCAATGCGATCGGCGTCGAGCAACTCCCCCACGCTCTTCCTGGACAGTCCCCTCGCCCCAAGGAGGCCGGAGAGGAAGAATACAGCGAGAAACGCCGCAACGGTCGCAATAGCGGGCGCTACAGGCAGATAGAAACCAAACGCGACGACGCCCATGGCCCTGCCCGCGGCCATCAGGAACAGCTTGAGGAACGCGGTTCCCAGGACGATGCCCGCGACAATCGCGGACAGCCCGATGATCACGTTCTCCGCGAGCACGATCCTCCTCAACTGCTTCTTCGAGGCGCCCGACATCGCCATCAAGCCGAACTGCCTGCTCCTAGCCCGCAGGAAGCACGACTCCGAATACGCAATAAAGGCGAGCGAGAACGCCGCGACGAGTGCACCCGACGACGCAGAGATGATCCCGATCGTGCTCTCTGCGTCCGCCCTGCCCATCTCGGGATGCAGGGCGAGGCACACGAACAGGAAGAAAGCCGTGACCGCGAAAACGGAATTGGCGAAATGAAGCGCGTAGTCCCTCCAAGACCTCAGAACATTGTTCCTGGCGATGTCAAGCAATGTCATGCTCAACACCTCCGAGCTGGTTCATCGCGTCGATGATCCGCTGATGGAACTCCTTCCGCGAAGCGCCGCGGTTGATCTCGAGGTAGATGCGGCCGTCCTGAAGCACCAGGACCCTGCTGCAGTAGCTCGCGACCAGCGGCTCGTGCGTGACCATGAGCAACGTCGCCCCTGCCCTGTTCATGTCCGACAGAAGGTGCATGACCTGCCCCGTCGACGCGGAGTCGAGACTTCCCGTTGGCTCGTCGGCAAGCAAAAGCGACGGGTTTGCCGCCACCGCGCGGGCGATCGCGACGCGCTGCGCCTGGCCACCCGATATCTCGTGGGTCCTCTTGCCGAGAATGGATGCGATGCCTAGGTCGCGCGCGAGCTCCTGTGCGCGAGCGCGCGATTTTTCCGCCGGCCACCCGTCGAGCGCGAGGGGGAGGATGATGTTCTCCTCGACCGTGAGCGTATGGACCAGGTTGAAATCCTGGAACACGAAACCCATCTTCCGGCGTCTGAATTCCGCGAGTTTCTCATCTCCCAATCCGTGAGGATCGACCCCGTCGACCCGCACCGTGCCGCGCGACGGCTGGTCAACGGTCGAAACCACGTTGAGCAGCGTGCTTTTTCCGCTGCCCGAAGGGCCCATTATCCCCACGAACTCGCCTTTGGCGACATTGAGGCTTACATCCTCCAGCGCGGTGTAAGGCGAAGCGCCCTCGTACGTCTTCCAAAGGGAGGAAACCTCCAGCACGTTCACCTGCGACTCCTTTCATTCAAAGAACTACGAACCGCATGCTACCCCGAGGCGAAAGGGCTTTGAATCGATGAACGTGTCGCGAACATGTCAGTTCTGTCACCTTTGTGGCGCATTCGCCGCAGGAAGCAGCAATCGAGCCGCAGTGCCGCCCCCATCGCGCTGGGAAAGCGAGAGCTCCGCCCCCATGGCGTCAGCCGCCTTCTTAGCCAGAAACAAACCGATTCCCGTCGAGGCTTCCTCTCTTCTGCCATTCGCCCCCGTGAAGAACGGCCGGAACACCCGTCCCACGTCCTCCGGGGATATGCCGCATCCTTCATCCTCGATGGACACTTCGATGCTTTCTCCGTCACAGGAACTCGCGATGGAGACGAACACGTGGGACGAACGCGGGCTGTATTTCGCCGCATTGGTAAGAAATTGGTCGAGGATGATTGAGATGAGCTTCTCGTCCCCATAGGCGAGAGCATCTCCATCGACGCTCAGCGAGGGAAATACCTCCCGTTCGATGAAAAGATCGCGAACACCGTTGACGGCGTTCCGGGCGAGGTGCGCGACGTCGACCTTCCCCATCCTCAGATCGGTCTCGGGGGAATCGACGCGTACCACCTGAATCAAGGAGTCGAGGCTGCGGTCGAGCTCCCTCGCCGCGCTGCCGAGGCGCTCCATATCGGCATCGGCGCCCCTGGATTCCGAAATAAGGCGAATCACGGCGATCGGTGTCTTGGCGTGGTGCACCCACGATAAGACGAGCGCATCGCGCTCGGATCGCTCATCCGCAAGGCGATGAGCCTCCCTTGAGCACGCTTCCTCCGTTCTCGAGGCCGCCATCCTGGCCCATCGCTCCACAGGGATCGAGCCTCCGAGCCTCCTCCATTCGATCGGGTTGGACTCCCTGATGGCCCTTTCGGCTTCGGAATAGAAACCCCAGGATCTCGCGAGGTGCACGGCGAACAGAACGAAAAGGAGAAAGAGGGAAAGGAAGAGGAAATAAGGCCAATCGACTGCCAGGGACCCTCCGTCCAAAAGCAGCATGCAGGCAAGAGGGGCCAAGGAGGCCGCCATCACGACGAATGCCGTCCATGCTGAATCGCGCAGGAAAAAGGACACGATCCGCAACGCCCTCATTTCTCCTCCTCGGGCATCTCAAGCACGTAGCCAACGCCCCTGACGGCCCTGACTTCAGCGTGGGACCCAACCTGGGCGAGTCGCTTCCGTATCCTCCCTATAACGACGTTCAGCGTGTTGTCCTCCACGAAGCACTCGTCGTCCCATACCTCCCTAAGCAGGCGGGCGCGGCTGACGACGCAGCCGCCGTCGCCGACCAGAAGCCTGAGGGCCATCAGCTCTGTCTTGGTGAGCTCGGCTTCCCTGCCTTCACAGGCAATCGTCATCTTGCGATCGGAAAGACGCACGTCCCCGTAGGAAAGGAGATCCTCCTCACCGCCCGACAGCTCCCCGTACGCACGGCGGAGCTGGGCTTCTATCTTCGCTTTGAGGATATCGAGCGAAAACGGCTTACAGACAAAGTCGTCGGCGCCCCGCATAAGGGCCAGAATTTGATCCGCCTCGCCCGACTGCGCGGAGATGAACAGGATGGGGCATCGGCTTTCTCTTCTGATGAGGTCGCACCAGTGATATCCGCTGTTTCCAGGGAGGCCTATGTCGAGCAGGACCGCATGCGGCGCGAAAGAGCGGAAGAGGTCCATCACGTCAGCTCGCCCGTCGGAAACCGCCGTTGCGTACCCGAAACGTTCGAAATGCTCGGATACGATAGAGGCTAGGTTCTCATCATCCTCGACAACGAGTATTCTTTTGTGTTTGCAAGTGAAGCCCGATTCTTTATTCATCTTGCTCCCCATAATCCTTACAGTTCGCACAAAGACATTATGAACCATTTCTCTGATAGCAATGAGACGGCGGTTTTATTGGAGAAGATACGTTCCGGGACTGTTGGCAATTAAAAGGAGCATGCTCGCGGTGCCCCGCCTGTCCGAGGAGTGGGCGCTCGAGAAGAGACGGCGCGAGAAAGAGAACAGGGAAAGGCTGCGGCGGGAGGAGAGGCTCAAGAGGAGGGCCCGCCATTAGTTTACTTTTAGGCACACTCCGCAGGACGCAAGAAGCCCTCGCCGCACTCCACGCTATGCGCGAAGCGCGCCTTATTCCCTTTAGCTTTAACCCC
>CALLST010000237.1:0-1928 GCA_938011875.1 uncultured Collinsella sp.
GATGGTTTGGTTGGCAAACTGGAGCGCGGTAACGGCAGCTTCGGGATTGAGGCCCATAAGCTCGGTCAGCGGACCCATGACGGGCATGGTGAGCGCCGCAAGTCCAGAACTCGAGGGAACCAGCAAAGAGAGCAGGCCAAGGACGATATACATAAACGTGGTGTAGACGGCGGCGGGTGCACCGGCGAGCGCGGTAGCGAGCGCCTGGAGGATGGTGTCGATGATCATGCCGCCCTCGGCGATGACCAGAATACCGCGAGCGATACCGATAACGATGGCAGCGTACGCAAAGTCGGCGAGACCCTTAACGAACTCCTCTGCGATTGTCTGCTGGTCAAGACCGCCCAGGATACCGGCAAGCAAGCCCATGCCAAGGAACACGGCGGAAATCTCATTCATGTACCAGCCCTGGGTAACAAGACCCCAGACGATAATGCCCATACCGCAAGCAAAATCGATGAGCACGAGCTTCTGACGGATAGTGAACTCTTCCTCGATGGAGGCATCGGTCACGGAAAACTCAATACGCTTGAGCTTATCGTCTTCGTACACAATGGACGACTCGGGGTTTTTCTTGACGCGCATGGCGTAGCGCATGGCCCATGCGATACCGACGGCAGTGAAGATAACCCAAGAAACGGCGCGCAGCCACAGTTGCGGATTACCCTCGATGCCAATGATGCCTTGGGCGATCAAAACATTAAACGGGTCGATGGTCGAAGCACAATATCCCAGGTTAGGACCAAGGAAGCAGATGATGAATGCCGTCATCGAGTCATAACCGATACCCATCATGATGGGAATGAAGATGGCATAGAACGGCAGGGCTTCCTCAGACATACCAAACGTAGTGCCGCAAATGGACAGCAATGTCATCGTGATGGGAATGATGAGGATGTCCTTGTTCTTGAGCTTTTTAATCACACGGCTCATGCCGGCATTCAAAGCGTTGGTCTTGGTGATGATCGCGAACGATCCGCCAATCAATAAGACGAACGCAACGACGTCGGCAGCCTCCTGGATGCCCTTGGTGGGCGCTTGCAGAACCGCGAAGATATCCTGGCCCAGATTGATGGTCTCGCCGGTCTCGGAATCGGTGTAGTTCTTATCGACCTGTTCATAGGTTCCAGCAACGGCGACTTCACGCTCGCCCGCCGCTGTCGAAATCGTCTTGCGCTGATACTGACCAGAGGGAACGATCCAAGTCAGGACCGCAAAGACAACGATCAGCAAGAACATGATCGTATAGACATGCGGTAATTTGAACTTAAAACGTCTGTTTGTCTTCTTCGCCTTCGTATCTGACATAGATACCTCCAAAGAACTCGAGACTGCATCGCATCTCGCTTCAACGTTTGCACAATGCAAACGTTCTATGACGTTCCATAGATTACCAGCAGCTTTTTCCTTCATCAAGATAATTTCAAACTGATTGCCGCAACGCGGTTGAACGGTTGCGTTTGCGCCGTGAACGGTATGGAAACGCCCGGTGAGATGATCCACCGGGCGCTTCCATTCGCAATGTCCTAGATGTCAAAAACGTAGCGAGACCCAACGATCCGCTGACGACCGATGATAAACGGCCGCCGCTGTTCATCGAAAAAGAAGGCTTCCATATAAAACAAGGGTTCGCCAACGGGAACCGCCAGCAACCGAGCGACCTCGGGCGATGCGCACGCGATCTCGAGCGTGCACGGGTCGGTAAACGCGGGCGTGCGGCCCGTCCGGTTGCGCACGAACTCAAAAATGGATTGGTTAGATAGAGGTGCCGTTGATAGATAGGCGTTGTCCTCGTAAACATATATGTTGTTCTCGAGCATGACAGGGATGCCGTCGGCTGTGCGCACGCGTTCGACCACGATAAGCTCGCAGCCGGGCTCCACGCCAAAGAACGCCGCATCCTCGTGCGTCGCCGCGACCACCGTGCG
>CALLST010000238.1:0-7672 GCA_938011875.1 uncultured Collinsella sp.
CCGTCGAAGTGAACTAGCGCTTTGTCGTTCCCGAGCCGGCAGTTAGGGACGTTCCTAAACTGCCGGCAGAAAAGGAACGTCCCTAACTGCCAGATAAAAAAACGAGCGAGGATTTTGAGGTCCTCGCTCGTTTTTGTTTTAGGTGATGTTTCGACCGTGCGGCTACTTGTCGGCAGCGGTCTTTTTGGTAGTCGACTTCTTGGCCGTCGTCTTTTTGGCCGTCGTCTTTTTAGTGGTCTTCTTGGCTGCCGCGGTCTTCTTCGCCGCGCTCGCCTTGGTCGTGGTCTTGCGGCCGCGGGCGGGCTTCTTCTCCTTGGTCGGGCAGTCCATGTTCACGCAGATGCGCCACGAGCCGCGCGCGGTGTTGACCACCACGATGGGGGCGCCGCACTCGGGGCAGGTCTCGCCCGTCGCCTCGAGCTTGCCACGCGCCGGCAGCGGATAGCTCACGCCGCAGTCGTCATAGTTGGTGCAGCGGATAAAGCGCTTGCCGCTCTTCTCGCTCTTGTGCGCGATCAGGTCGCCATGGCGTCCGGCCTCGGCGCACACCTTGCACTCGCCCACCTTAAGGTCGGGCTCGTAGTTGGTGGGGCACGTGGGGTTCACGCAAATCTCGAAGGCCTTCTGGCGGAACGGCTGGCACTTAATGCGCGGCGCACCGCACTCGGGGCACACGGCGGCCTCGCCCTCGAGCGGGCTCACCTTGACGCCGCTCGGCACCGGATAGGTCACATCGCAGTCGGGCCAGCCCATGCAGCCGATAAAGCTGCCGCGGGTCTTGGCGCTCGTCTTCATAACCAAGTCCTTGCCGCACTTGGGGCAGGCGCCCACGCGCGCATCGGCCGTGACGGCGTCGCTGATAGCATCGCCCAGTTCCTGCGTATGCTTGAGCAGCTCGTCGAGCACGCCGGCCAGCAGCGCGCGCGAGTGCGTCACGACATGCTCTTCGGTATCCTCGCCGCGCTCCACACGGGTCATGTCGCCATCGAGCTCGCTGGTCATATCGGGGCTCGTGATGCGCGGGGCAAACTGCGACAGTGCATCGATAATGGCGATGCCCAGCTGACTCGGCTCCACGGGATCGTTTTTGAGATAGCGCACGGCGTACAGGCGCTCGATGATGCTCGCGCGCGTGGACTTGGTGCCCAGGCCGCGCTTTTCCATCTCCTGCACGAGCTTGCCCTGGCTGTAGCGTGCGGGCGGCTCGGTCTGCTTGGCCTCGAGCTTAATGTCGAACACGTCGACCGCATCGCCCTGCTCCAGCGGCGGCATCTGCTCGTCGCGCTTGAGTCCATACGGATACGCCTCGCGGAAACCCGGGGTCACGAGCACATCGCCCGAAGCCACGAACGGCTCACCATTGACGTCGAGCTCGAGCTTGGTGTTCTCGATGGTCGCGGGACCCATGAGCGTTGCCAGGAAGCGACGGGCGATGAGGTCGTAGAGCTTGCGCTGGCCACCGTCGAGCGCGGACGGATCGCCCTCGCCCGTGGGATAGATAGGCGGGTGGTCGGTGGTTTCGACTTTGCCGCGCGTGGGCTTCATGGGGCCGGCGAGCACCTTTTTGCACACGGGCGCCAGCGCCGGGTTGATCTTTGCAAGGTCGCTCACCACGGCGCCCAGATCGAGCGTCGCAGGGTACACGGTATTGTCGACACGCGGGTAGCTGATGAGGCCCGCCATGTAGAGGGACTCGGCGATGCGCATGGTACGCGCAGGCGAGATACCCTCGGCTGCGGCGGCAGCCTGCAGCGAGGTCGTCGCAAACGGCGTGGGAGGCTGCTGCTTACGCGAGCGCTTGGTCACCGCGGCAACGGTCGCCGTCTTGGCACCGTCGACGTGACCATACGCCGTCTCGGCAGCATCCTTGTCGGTAAAGCGCGCCGTCTTGTGCGCAATCTTAAAGCGGTCGTCCTCGGCAGCACCCTGTGCGGCGCCCATGCCGCGGATCTGCCAATAGTCCTCGGGCACAAACGCCATGCGCTCGCGCTCGCGCTCGACCACCAGGGCAAGCGTCGGCGTCTGCACACGGCCGGCAGAGCGCACGTTACCAAAGCCGCCAAACTTGGCGAGCGTCAGGTAGCGCGTGAGCACCGCACCCCAAATGAGGTCGATGTGCTGGCGGCTCTCGCCGGCGTCGGCCAGATTCTGGTCGAGCGAGACGAGATTATCGAAGGCCTGCGTGATCTCGGCCTTGGTAAACGAAGAATACTGGGCGCGGGCGACCGGCAGGTCGGGCGCAACCTCGCGCACCTTGTTGAGGGCGTCCGAACCGATCAGCTCGCCCTCGCGATCGAAGTCCGTGGCGATGATGACACTGTCGGACTTCTTGGCAAGGTTCTTGAGCGAACGAATGAGTTCCTTCTCGGCCGGTAGCTTAATGACGGGCGCCCAGGTGAGGTAAGGCAGGCTCTCGAGTTTCCAGCCCTTGATTGAGATGCCATCGGCAAGAAACGGCTTGCGCTTGGTGTCGTAGGGCGGACGCGCCAGGCCATCGGGTATGTCGGCCGGCAGCATCTCGCCGTCCTCGGTGACCGAATACCAGCCCAGCTTTTTATCGAACAGCACGCTGTCGCAAAAATCGGGCGCAAGGATGTGACCGGCAAGGCCGATCGTCACGCACTCCTCGCCCTTCCACTCAAAACGGTAGATGGCGGTGTTGTACACCTTGTCCTTTTTGGGCTTGCCCGTGGACAGCCGCTCGGCGATCTGACGCGCGGCGTCGTTTTTCTCGGCGATGATGAGCTTCAAAAGAGGCTCCTATCTCGTATCTCTGCGGCTACGCCCGCCCGTATGGCGGCCGACTTACGCCCTTGCTTGCTCAATCTGCCCGATGAGCCAATCACACCAGGCATCCATGCCCTCGCCCTTGCGCGCGCTCACGGCAAACCGCGGCGCCTGCGGATTGAGGTCATCGAGTGTCTTAGTATACCTATCCATGTCAAAATCGAAAGCCGGGGCCACGTCGACCTTGTTGAGCAGCTGCGCGCCGGCGTGTTGGAAGATGCCCGGGTACTTGATGGGCTTGTCGTCGCCCTCGGGCACCGAGAGGATCATGATGGACAGGTTCTCGCCCAGGTCAAAGTCGACTGGGCAGACCAGGTTACCCACGTTTTCGATAAAGATGACGTCGATGTTTTGAAGGCCCACCGCCTGGTCGAACGCGTCGACGGCCTCCATGATCATGTTGCCCTCGAGATGGCACAGGCCGCCCGTATTGATCTGGATGGCGGGCATGCCGGCTTCCTTCATGGTGATGGCGTCGACGTCCGAGGCGATATCGCCCTCGATGACGGCACAGCGCAGGCCGGCCTTGTCGCGCAGGCGCTCGTTGGTGCCCAGGATCGTGGTGGTCTTGCCCGAACCGGGGCTCGACAAGACGTTGATCACATAGGTGTTTGTCTCTTTAAATCGCTGACGCAGCTGATCTGCCAGGCGCTCGTTGCGCGACAGAATCGGCGACGCGATATCAATCGTTTTCTCGGCCATACTCGGCACTCCTTACTTTGGCCCCTTTATACCCCATCACCAGATGGCTAGCGGGCTAATCGTCGGGGGTTTCGATTTCGATACTTGCGATGTCGAGCTCGCGACCGTGCAGCAGGCGCACGTTGGCGCCGCCACACTGGGGACAACGACAATGAAAGCGATCATGCTCGAAAACCTCGCCGCAATCCAGGCACTCGCTTTGCGGATGGACTTCCTTCACGGCAAGCTCGCAGCCTTGCGTGAGCGGATCCTCGTCGCGAAACGTCTCCCACGCAAAGTCGAGCGCCTCGCGCACGACTTCGGTCATATCCCCGATACGCAGCGTTACCAAAACGGCGCGCGAGGCCCCCGCCCCACGCGCCGCGCGAATCACTGTATCGAGTATGCCGTTGACAATGCCAACCTCGTGCATACCGATTTACTCCTCGTCGTCCTCGTCGTCCGAGAACAGGTCCAGACGACTCACGAACAAGCCCTCCTTGCCCTCGCGCGCGGTAATGACCACACGGGCAATGGCAAGCGAAATCTCGTAGAGCGAGAGCAGGGCGCCATACATGAGACCCAGCGTAACGGGCGAGCCGTCGGGCGTAATCACAGCCGAACCCTCGAGCAGGCCTACGTACACGTAGCGCCAGGCGCCGCGGAAGGCCGCGTAGGACACGATGTGGAAGACGGACAGGTAGAAGATGATGAGCGGCAGCTCAAACGCCACGCCAAAGCCGATCATAAAGAGCAGCTCCATGTTGACGTAGTTCTCCAGATCGGGCAGCGCCGTGGCGACGGCAGAGGTCTCGCCGATGAGCCACTCGAAGCCCGCCGGGATGATGATGAAGTAGCAGAAGATAGCGCCCAGGAAGAACAGCACCGTCGAGGCGAGCACCGTGGGCACGACCCACTTGCGCTCGTTGGGGCGAAGCGCCGGCAGGAAAAACGCCAGAATCTGCCAGATAATCATGGGCGTGCACATGACCACGGCCATCTTGATGGCCAGCGAGAAGCGCAAGCCAAAGCCGCCGAGTGTGGTGGTGATGTAGAACTTGCCATCCGGCACAAAGGAGCGGATGGGGTCTTCCAGGATGTCGAGCACCACGGGCGTGGCGAAATACAACACGATAGCTGCGGCAAACACCGAGACGACCACGATGGTCAGGCGGCGACGGAGCTCTCCCAGGTGATCGAAGAGCGGCATACGCGCAGGTCCGATAGGCATTACTCATCGCCTCCCTTCGGGGCAGCGGCGGCAGCGGCGTCGTCCTCGGCCTCGAGCTCGCGGGCGAGCTGGTCGACGACGGCCTTGCGCTTGCGGGGACGACGGGCGTAGAGGTCAGCCGTCGTGGGCTCTGCCGGCTCGGGCTCGGGCTCTGCAGTAGGCTCGGGCTCGACGGCAGCAGCAGGCTCTGTACCCTCGGCCTCATCAACAGCGCCTTCGCCCTCAGCAGCACCCTCGCTTGCAGCCTTCTCGGCGGCAAGGCGGGCACGGCGCTCGGCAAAGGTCTCCTTCTTGGCGGGCGCTGCCGTCTCGGCGGCATCCTCGTCCGCATCGGAATCGTCGTCGACGGCAGCCTTCTTGGGCTTGACCGGAGCCGACGCGGCCTCGCTCACCGGATCGATAATCTCGGACTGAACAACGGCCGTCATCTTTTCCTGCGTCTCGCGGAACTGACGGATGGCACGGCCGATCGTGCGGCCCATCTGCGGGAGCTTATCCGGGCCAAACAGCAAAAAGCCGAAGACCACGATGATCGCGAGCTCACCCTCTCCAATACCAAACACACATACCTCCAAGGCTCGATGTGAGTCGAGCCCGCACCGCGCCATTCGGCCGGAACTCGTCTATTCATTCGGTCAAGTATAGCGCCCGGACGCCAAAACGTCCGAGCGCATCACAAACATATGCCAAACGGCACGCCCTTTTGGGAGCAAAGACTATGCCGCGGTGATCGAAATCTCCTGGTCGACACCCAACAGCTGAACCACGCGCATCACCGGGGGCTGCACATTGGTGCAGCTAAAGCGCTTGCCGTGGTCGACCGCGTGGTGTGCGGCGCCCACGAGCACGCCAATGCCCGTCGAATCGATGTAGCTCACCTGGGCAAAATCGAGCTCAACGGCCTCGGTGGGCTGCTCGAGCGCCAAGTCGATGGCATTGCGCAGGCTATCGGCGTTAGAGATATCAATCTCGCCGGTTACCTTAATGGTGTAGAGCTCCGGCGTTGGATTGGTGGAAATACCCAAATCCATGTATACGCTCCTTTACGTATCGAAAGTGCGGATAGTACGGGAAGCCGCGCGTTAGGCGCGCTCGGCACGCGCAAGCTCGGCAGCGACGAGCTTAACGGCCAGCACCAGCACATCGAGCGCGGCCTCCAGGTCCTCGACCGTGGGATAGCTCGGCGCGATGCGGATGTTGGTGTCGCGCGGGTCCTTGCCATAGGGCCAGGTAGCACCGGCCGGCGTGAGCTTGACGCCCAGGTCGGCGCAAAGCGCGGCGACCTTCTGGGCCGAGCCCTCGGGGCCATCGAAGCTTACAAAGTAGCCGCCGCGGGGGTGCGTCCAGGTGGCACAGCCCGTATCGCCCAGGCCCTCGGTGAGCTTGCGCTCGACGGCCTCAAAGCGCGGACGCAGAAACTCGGCATGCTTTTTCATGTGCTCCTTGACCGCCTCGATGGTGGGAAGGAAGCGCACGTGACGCAGCTGGTTGAGCTTGTCGGCGCTGATGAGGCCGGCCTTCAGGCGCTTGGAGAACTCGGCGATAACCGCGGGGCTCGCACCAATAAAGCCGATGCCGGCGCCCGGGAAGGTGATCTTGGACGTCGAGGCAAAGGCCACCACGCGATCCTCGGTGCCCGCCGCGCGAGCGAGGTCAAAGATATTTGCGAGCTCGTCGGTCTCGTCGTACAGGTCGTGCACGCAGTAGGCGTTGTCCCAGAAGATGCGGAAATCGGGCGCGGCCGTGGGCATCTCGACCAGGCGACGCACGGTGTCCTCGCTAAAGGTGATGCCCGTGGGGTTGGAATACTTGGGCACGCACCAGATGCCCTTGATGGAATCGTCGGCGGCAACCAGGCGCTCAACCTCGTCCATGTCGGGGCCGTTGTCGGTCATCGCGACGGGGACGTTCTCGATGCCCAAGTCGGCGGTGATGCCAAAGTGACGGTCGTAGCCGGGAACAGGGCACAGGAACTTGACTTTCTTGCCGTCGTGCGCGGCCTCGTAAGCCTCCCAGGGCTCGCTGCCGCACGAACCGCAGCGCCAAAACATGCCGGCGATATCGTGCTCGATCAGAAGGCTCGACGAACCCAGTACGAGCGTCTGCTCGGCAGGGCAACCCAGGAACTCCCCCGCCAGCTTGCGTGCCGAGGGAATGCCCTCAAAGCAACCGTAGTTTGAGCAGTCGACGTTGCCGTCGTGCAGATCGGCATCGGCATTGAGGATATCGAGCATAGGTCGAGAGATGTCCACCTGGGAGGGCGACGGCTTGCCGCGGGCCATGTCGAGCGCCAGGCCCTTGGCCTTGACCTCGGCGACCTCGGCCTTGAGCGCCTCGATGGCGACATCGAGTTCGGTGGTTTCCATCTTCTGGTAGATCGTCTGCATGGGTGCGACCTTTCACGAAGCGGTACGTTGCAATTCTTCTAAGTATAGACCGCCACCGTCGCAACGTTATGAAGCCGTGATAGATTAAGTCCATCGCAATGAATTACGAATCGCCGCGCATGCCGGCGTGAAGCGCCCAAGGAGGCACTATGGAGTACGGATCGTTCCAGGCCGAGGAATTCGGCGACCTGCAGCGCCTGGTCGACGGACTATTTTACGACCGTCACGCCATCGACCGCCTGGATCTGATCGTACAGGCCGAAATCTTGGACCTGGCGCCCGATCTCATGGAAATCGTGAACCTGCTACCGCCCGGCTATTACGACCGCCAGTCACTTTGCGACCAGCTCAACTCCGCCTTGGCCGCCCACGGCTGGGGCGCCATCTACGGCACCGTGGAATAAACCTAGTCATTGGGGCCTGTGGTCAAAAAATAGCAAATATGAGTACTGTTACTTTTTTAGTAACAGCGATTTTGAATTAAAAAGGCCAGTCTTGGCCTTTTGTGTGGTAGCGCGCAGAGATGTGGTGTAAGAGGCGGGGCATGCCCCGCCTCTTCTCTTTCTTGAAAGGGAGGGGACACCGC
>CALLST010000239.1:0-1708 GCA_938011875.1 uncultured Collinsella sp.
ATATTGGCCCTCTGGGTTATCGCCTTGAATATCACATGCATATGGATAACCCCATGCTGCCCGATATCAAGACGAGGTTTCCGTTGGCCTATTCGATGGCGGCCGGCACCTCGCAGGTACTCGAGCGTCATTTTGGCAGCCAGCCCTCTGATGAGGAGCTCGGCTACATCGCCATGGCATTTGCCCTGGCCCTCGAGCAGCAAGCCGACCAGCCGCGTCGCAAACGCATCGCACATCGACTACGTGTTCACAACGGTGCCGCTCAACGTCAAGTTGCCTGTGCCCGTCCGCGAGGCCGATTTCTTCTTGGAGACGAGCGATGTCAACGCTATCCGCAAGGTGCTGAGTGATGACGCTGCGCAATCGGACTCCCTGAGCGCTTTCTTTAGCCGTGCCCTGTTCTTCAACCGCGTTGAGGCGTCGTCGAAGCAGGCCGTTCTCCGATATCTCTCCGAGCGCGCCGTCGAGAGCGGCCGTGTCGATGCCCAGTTTGCCCAAGAGGTTGCCGAGCGCGAGAGCGCGAGTGCCACCTCGTTTGGCAATGGGGTGGCCATGCCCCATGGGATGCATCCTTTGAGCGCCGAGGCCTTTGTTACCGTGGGCCTGCTCGAACATCCCATTCTTTGGGACGAATACGGCCATGAGGTCGATATCGTCTTTATGGTGTCGTTTGCCCGGTCGGGCGGCGAAGAGACGCGGATCTTGAGCTCGCTGCTCGCTGAGATCTTTATGGCCCGGACGGGGCGCGAGCGCTTACGAGAGCTCCGGACCTGGGTTGAGCTGATGGCGCTTGTGCAAGCGTTTTCTGCTTTTGGCTTCTTTTGGCGATCACCCTGCCGGCCTGCAATCATCCTCGAGGATTGCGGGTGGGAGATAGGCGTTTCGAATATTCAAGTACAAACCAAACATCACGGGAGAGGAGACCGTTATGGACGATCAGGGAACCGAGATGGTTTCGTTTCAGCTGGTCGCTGCAGCGGGAGAGGCGCGCAGCCTTGCCTTCGAAGCCCTTGAAAAGGCAAAGGCGGGGGATTTTGACGCTGCCGCCAAACTCATGAAGCAGTCAAAGGATGTGGGAATCAAGGCTCACCACATCCAAACGCAGCTGCTTTCGACCGAGGCGGCGGGCGAGCATCTGTCGGTGGATGTGTTGCTGGTCCATGCTCAGGACCACCTCATGTGCTCCATGCTTGCTCAGGAGCTCGTGCAGGAGCTGATCTGCCTGTATGAGCGCACTGCAGCCAAGAACGCCTAACGGCGTGCGGCGACTATCCAACCAATCAATGCGAAGGGAATCCCTTATGAAGATCCTTCTTGTTTGCGCAGCTGGCCTGTCTACAAGCATTCTGATGAAGAAACTCGAGAAATACGCGGAGCAAAACGGCATCGAGCTCGATATCGATGCGGTGGGTATCGGCGAGTATCAGGAGACCTGCGCCGATTATGACGTGCTGCTCTTGGGGCCGCAGGTGTCCTACCAGCTCAACACCGTCAAGCAGGGGAGCGGTAAGCCGACCGCGGTCATCCCCGCACAGGACTACGGCATGGGCAACGCCGCCAACGTGCTGGCACTCGCCCAGTCGCTGTTGGGCTAGGAGGCGACCATGGAAAAGTTCATGACCCTGCTTCACGAAAAACTGACCCCTATTGCCAATTTCTGCGGCACCGAGCGCCACTTTGCCTCCATGCAAAAGGGCTTTATGAGCGC
>CALLST010000240.1:0-1592 GCA_938011875.1 uncultured Collinsella sp.
CGACATCGCGCGTGTACATGCCCAGCGCAATGCCGCAGGCCCAAGCCGCACCCAGACCGCTCATCTCGTCGTTGCTCGCAATGCGGATGGGCGAGCCGACCAGGTCGCTCTCAAACTGCATCAGGTACGCGTCGCGCGTGGGACCGCCGTCAACACGAAGCTCGGCCAGCGCCGCGCCCGAATCCTCGACCATCGCATCGATCACGTCAAAAATCTGATAGGCGATCGACTCGTCGGCGGCCTTCACGAACTCCGCGCGACCCGTGGTGCGTGTCATGCCAAAGACGCAGCCCTCGGCGTCACTCGCCCAGTGCGGCGCGCCCAAACCGGTAAACGCCGGCACAAAGTAGACGCGGCTCGCCGGATTGGCGGCGTAGCACAGGTCGGTAACCTCCTCGGGGTTATTGATGAGCTCCAGATCGTCGCGCAGCCACGTCTTGACGGCGCCGGCGTAGCTCACGTTGCCCTCGAGAACATACTCGGTCACACCGTCCATACGCCACGCAAGCGAGCTCGAAAGCCCGTGCGAGCTGGCGACAAACTCGTCGCCGACGTTCATCATGACCGAGCTGCCGGTGCCATAGGTCGCCTTGGCCATGCCGCGGCTATGGCAGCCCTGCGCAAACAAGGCGGCATGGCTGTCGCCGAGCACGCCGTGAATGGGCACGGGTGCCGGCAAAAAGCCGCCCAGATCCGTCATGCCGAACAGGCCATCGGAATCGGTCACCTGCGGCAGGCAGGCCACGTCGACGCCAAAGGCCTCGCACACCGGCTCGCTCCAGCAGCCACGGCGCAGGTCAAAAAGCTGCGTGCGGCTGGCATTGGACCAGTCGCAGCGGAACTCCGCGCCGCCCGTGAGCGTCCAGACCACCCAGGCATCGATGGTGCCCAGGCACAGCTCGCCCGCCGCCGCGGCCTCGGCAGCCGCGGGAACGTTCGCGAGGATCCAGGCCATCTTGCCCGCCGGATAGTAGGGCGAGAGCACCAGACCCGTCGTGTCACGCACCAGCTCGGCCACGCCCTCGCGCGCGGCCAGCTCGTCGCACAGCTCGCGGGCGCGGGCGCACTGCCACACCACGGCGTCGCACAGCGGCTCGCCCGTCGTGCGCCTCCAGACAACGGTAGTCTCGCGCTGGTTGGAAATACCGATGCCGGCGATGTCGGCCGGATCGACCCCAGTCTCCTCCACCACGGCGCGCGCCACGGCCAGCACGTTGGCGGCGATCTCGGCCGGATCATGACTCACCCAGCCGGCCTCGTTGACAATCTGGCGATGAGAGCGGTCGGCGCGATGGATCAGATGGCCGCCCTCGTCCACCAGCAGCGCCTTCGTGCCCTGCGTGGACTGGTCGATACCGATGATGTATTTGCTCATGTACTCTCCTGTCTCCCCCGTCGATTCAAAACTAAAACCCGACGGACAAGGAGCGAGTGGCCGACCGGCTCATGAGAGCGCAGCCGGCCTGCTCAGAATTCAACCTAAAAGGATTGGTGCAAACCTGTCCCCGATGCACCAATTACTCTGCGGGAAGGACCTCGGCGCCCGTCTGGCCGAATCCCACGCCCCTCAGCCCGTAGTGCGCGAAGACCTC
>CALLST010000241.1:0-2403 GCA_938011875.1 uncultured Collinsella sp.
GTCGAGGACGATGGCTAGCTGGTGGGGGAGTCCCCCATCGGCGGCAACCGCGACCAGGAGAAGATGAACGTCGCCCGTCGTACGTGCGGCTACATCGGTACCCAGTTCTGGAACCAGGGTCGAACCGAGGAGATCCGCGACCGCGTGCTGCATCTCTAATACCGCTCCGGGGCTGAACCGAGAGGGCCGCTTGGGCATTTGCTCGCTATTTCGG
Source organism: uncultured Collinsella sp. (assembly GCA_938011875.1). Lineage (GTDB taxonomy): Bacteria > Actinomycetota > Coriobacteriia > Coriobacteriales > Coriobacteriaceae > Collinsella. The sequence continues at coordinate 215 of CALLST010000241.1, forward strand.
ACAGTCCTGCGCAAGACGAAGGCCACATTAAGTGGCCTTCTTTGCGTGCGGAACTCATATCGAGCAAAAGCCCAAGCGGCCCTCTCGGTTCAGCCAAGTTAACGTAGCTGAGATGCAGCGCGCGGTCTGCTCACTCCTCGAAGTTCTTAGCGGAAATAATTTGAGCTGCAGCTGCGATTTACTTGCGATGGCGGTTGAGCCGCAACCCAGTTTTTATTGGACCTCGAACCCTATGCTCGATGTTCGCTTCGTTCATTGAGTTACCCTTTGCATGAGGCCGGGACATATCGTCCCGCCCGCAGTTTCGCAGGCCGAAGGCCGAGAATGTTTGAGGACGGGATGATATGTCCCGGCCTCCCGGGAGAGTTACCTATGAACTACGCGAACATTAAGTATTTCGACATTGCTGATGGAGAAGGCGTTCGTACTTCTCTGTTTGTGAGCGGGTGCCGTCGTGGGTGCAAGAATTGCTTTAACTCTGTCGCGTGGGACTTTGCCGCTGGCGAGCCGTTCGATAGCGCCGTCGAGGACAAAATTATCGAGAGTCTCGATCATCCCTTTATCGATGGTCTGACGATTCTGGGTGGCGAGCCTATGGAACCTGAGAATCAAGCGGGGCTTGTCGACTTTATCGAACGCGTGCGTGCGGCCTATCCATCGGGGTCGGGCAAGACCATTTGGTGCTTTACCGGCGACGTGCTCGAGGAGCTTATGCCGGGTGGCCGTCATCATACCGAGGTGACGGACCGTATCCTGGCCTGCCTCGACATGTTGGTGGACGGCCCGTTCGTTCAGGATCTGTACGATATCTCGTTGCGCTTCAGAGGCTCGAGCAATCAGCGCGTGATCGATATGAACGCTACGCGCGCCCGTGCTGAGCGCGAGGGCGTTGCGCTTTGTGATGCGGTTGAACTTTGGCGTGATGATCCGGTCTATTCGACCCATACTATGTAGCTTGTGGCCGATGCCGGAGGGCGTGGTACCATAGCGCGAACGCAAAATCGGAAAAGTGAGGCCCAGATGGTCGATCAGGAAAAAGTCGAGGCCGCCATTAAGCTGTTGCTTGAGGGCATAGGCGAGGACCCAACTCGTGAGGGCCTGCTGGAGACGCCGGCACGCGTCGCCCGCATGTATGGCGAGATTGCCGGCGGCATGGACCAGAGCGCTGAGGAGCACCTGTCCAAAACTTTTGCCGTCGCTTCGAACGATTTGGTTATCGAGCGCGACATCACGTTCTACTCGCTGTGCGAACATCATCTGCTGCCGTTTTATGGCAAGGCTACCATTGGCTATATCCCCAACGGCCGTGTCGCAGGGCTCTCTAAGCTTGCTCGCACGGTTGAGGTTTATGCCCGCCGTCTGCAGCTGCAGGAGCAGCTGTGTGCGCAGGTTGCCGACGCTCTCATGGAGTATCTCGCTCCCCAGGGAGCGATTGTGCTCATGGAAGCTGAGCATATGTGCATGACCATGCGCGGCGTGCAAAAGCCCGGCACCAAGACCGTGACGCTCGCTCGCCGCGGCGTCTTTGAGACCGACCCCGCGCTCGAAGAGCGTTTCTTTAGGATGCTGGGACGCTAACTATGAGAGTCGTCAACGACTTTACATCGAATACTGACGAGGGAACGCCGCGTCGCGGTTTTATGGCTACGCGCCTGGCGCCTTTTGGCGTCAAGCCTCGTATCGATAACATCAGTGCCAACGGTCTTGTCCGGCGCCACCTGGGCAACATTGCACAGTTGGAATCGGGGCGCATCTTCTGCCGCCACGGTATCGACCATCTGCTCGATGTCGCTCGCATTATGTGGATTAAGAATCTCGAGGAAGATCTCGAGTTTGACCGCGAGGTCATCTACGCCACGGCACTTCTTCACGATATCGGCAAAGATGAACAGTATGAATCGGGTATATCCCATGATGTTGCAAGCGAACGCGTCGCTGATGCGATTCTCGGCGGCATGCCCGATGATGTGGCGTTTGAGCCGGCCGATGCCGCAGCCATTAAGACGGCCATTCTGGGCCATCGAAAGCTGCGCGTGAACAGCCAACCGCTTGAGCGTTTGCTCTATGCAGCCGACAAAGCGTCGCGCGCCTGCTTTGCATGCCCCGCGCGCAATGCTTGCAACTGGAGCGATGATAAAAAGAACCTGTCGATTCGCGTGTAGTCGGTATGCGCGGTCGGGGTTCTGAAC
>CALLST010000242.1:0-7327 GCA_938011875.1 uncultured Collinsella sp.
CCAAGTCCCCCGTCATCATGCAGACCACCCCGGGCACCATCAAGACCGCTGGTCTGGACTACTTCTACGGCATGGTCAAGGCTGCCGCCGAGCGCGCTTCCGTGCCCGTCGCCCTGCACCTCGATCACGGCGATGGCTATGACCGCTGCATGCAGGCTTTCCGCACTGGCTACACCTCTGTCATGATCGACGGTTCGCACGAGTCCTTCGAGGACAACATCGCCCTGACCAAGTCCGTCGCCGATGCTGGCCGCGCCATGGGCGTGCCCGTCGAGGCTGAGCTCGGTAAGGTTGGCGGCAAGGAGGACGACGGTCCCGCGGTTGAGGGCGAGAGCCCCTACACCGATCCGGCCGAGGCCAAGGAGTTCGTCGAGCGTACCGGCTGCACCTCCCTCGCTATTGGCGTTGGCACCAGCCACGGTGTGTACACGAGCGATCCGCACATCGAGCAGTCCGTGGTCAAGGCTATCCGCGACGCCGTCGACGTGCCGCTGGTTCTGCACGGCACCTCCGGTGTGCCCGATGAGCAGGTTGCCGAGGCTGTGAAGAACGGCATCTGCAAGGTTAACTACGCCACCGAGCTGCGTCAGGCCTACACCAAGGGCTTCATGGCCTACATGGCCGAGAACCCCGCCTGCTTCGATCCTAAGAAGCCGGCCAAGGAGGGTATGCGTGAGATCACCGAGCTGGTTAAGATCCGCATGACCAACCTCAACTCCGTGGGCAAAGCAGAGTAACAGCAAGGGTACTCCGACTCGCTACATATCCCGGGGAGGGACGAGGGCTTAGTTCCCCAATCGTCCTCGGGCATGCAAAAAGCCTCGCTGCGCACTTCGTGCGGCGAGGCTTTTTGCCCCCTGCGGAAAGATTGGGGAACTAAGCCCTCGTCCCTCCCAGGTTGACCTACTCGAGGTCGTCGCCCTTGTGGCGTTGGGGCTGAAAGGGTGGGGCGCGGGGGTTACTTGGTTGTTAGGGTTAGCAGGTCGTTGGGGGTTTTGAGGTTGTAGGTGGCGTTTGGGATGTCTTGGTGTGATCCCCATGCCGCTCTGGCAAAACTGACCCCTGCCGAAGTTGCGCATTGTTCGTCGTAGACGGTGTCGCCAACGTAGACGACGTTGCCAGGATTCGCGCCCGTACGCCGGAGATATTCGAGCATGGGAGCGGGTGCGGGTTTATGTTCGGTTGTGTCTTCGACAAGGATGATGTGCTCAAAATACTTATCGAAACCAGGGCGTGCAATTTCTTCTGCGTATTCGTCGCGCGCACGTGAGGAGACGATGCCAAGTTTGCAGCCGCTATCGGCGAGTGTTGCGATGACTTCAAGCAAACCTGGAAACACGCTGATGGTGCTTTTAAAGCTGGCGGCAACTTGGCACCAGCGATCCAAAGTTGCCTGCGAGTAGATCCCAAGTTTCTCAAGGGCATCCTTGCCGGGTATGCCGAGGGCAAAATCAAGCTCGTGTCGGGGGAGCGTTTTGCTGGTCTCTTCTTGGACAATCTGGACAAGCGATGACAGAACGCTTTCTTCTGTATCTGCCAATGTCCCATCAACGTCAAATACGATATGGTCAAAGTGCTTCATATGATTGCTCCTCTCTGTTGTTTGCCTGCAAGTTTGATGCAGTGACAGAAGAAGGGCTAGCGGGATTTCTGCCTGGTACTATCGAGATTCTGCCTCGCTGCTCGATAGCTCGAAGGAGTGCATCCCATTTGTTCTTTAAATACCTGGCCAAGATGGCTTGCTGTCGCAAAGCCGCATTGGCGCGCGACTGTCTGGACCGTTCGCGTGGTGTGTGCCAAAAGTTCGCAAGCACGGTTTACGCGGTATGCGCGCAGATATGCCGCCGGGGTCGTTCCTGCGCAAGCTTCGATAATGCGGTAACACTCTCTTTCGCTTACGCCGGCTGCAGATGCCATCTGGGGCACATCTATAGCGGCTGCATAGTTTGCGCGGATATAGTCCAGGATTGCCTTGAACTGTACGTCGCGGTTGGTCATCCAAGAGGCGTTGTCGGAGGAAAAGAGCGGTTCGGCCTTGGCGTAAATCTGAATCCAGAGCTCTGACAAGCTATTCCGAAGCGCCATCTCGTTCTGCGGCCGTTGAAGGTCGTGGTTAAAGGAACTCTTTAGCAAATCGATAAAGGGCATATCGTCGGGGTTGGTGGGCGACCATTTGAGCACATCGACGCCTCGACATTGAAGCAATGGGTTGATGAAGCGCTTATGGAGACGTCCCGCGGGATCGCCGAGCATCGACGGCTGAAAGATATGCAGCATTTGAATGGCTGGCGCCGAATTGGGTGATTGCAGCGTGCTGTGCAAAACGCCGCCGTTGATAAAGCCGGCGGACCCTTCCTCAAAGCGTACGTGCTCATGAGCCGCGCGCGTTCGATAGTCAATCGCTCCCTGCTCCATGTAGAAAAGCTCAACTTCGGAATGCCAGTGCCAGGGGACGGAATTGCCCGGATAGCGAGCGAATTCTGCGCGTTCGGCAATATAGGGCCAGTCTTCGGCGGTCTCGGGAAACGCTTCCTCGCGTCCTCCGCGGTGCAATTCTATGTGATCCATGTTTCGCATGGCATCAGTATAAAGCGCGATGGGCTTAGATTGCTCTTGCCTGTTCGGGGAACGCCTTGTCTAGGGATGCTTGGAGCCTTTCGAACGATGCTCGCAAGTTGTGGCTCTGGTCGGTTGAGCGTTTGGCTTTTGTGGTGGGGGAGTCGAGGAGGCCGTTTCTCTGTGTCGGGGGGAAGGAGAAAAGGTTTGCATGATTTAGGGATGGCTGCTGTGCTGCGTCATTGGAAGAATGCATGCTTATGCGGCCTCCTCGATGTCCACCAAAAGGTTGCGCACGGGGTGTGCTGCTAGGTCCCGTGCGTTGGCAGTATTATGCCGCGGCTGCTGCAAAGAAGTGCTAAAGAAAGGCTTAATGAGGTTTGACGTTGCGATGAAACCGCAGGTAAAAGCTATCGAGTAACACTCTTGAAAGGTTTTGGGCTTAAGGGCTTTCTAAGGTTTGTGGCACGGATGTGGCTTGCCTGTGTGGGGCGTGTGGACGGCTCGTTCCTAGCGCTGCGGTGCGGCGGCGCGTACTTGTTCGATGACCTTTTCCATCGTGGCGTCGATGTGGTCTTTTTTGAGCTCGCATTCCCAGATGGTTATGGGCGTCCAGCCCATTTGAGTGAGTGCTGCCACGGCAGCGCGGTCGCGCTCGACGTTGCGACGGAACTTTGCCTCCCAAAACTCAACGTTGCGCTTGGGCTGGCTCGGGTTGCACTTGGGGCAGCGATGCCAAAAGCAGCCGTTGACGAAGATGGCGATCTTGCGCCCGGGAAAGGCGATATCGGGTTTGCCGGGAACCTTCCATTCCAAGCGATAGCCCGTAAGGCCCGCGGCGCGCAGGCGCTGGCGTACGAGCAGCTCGGGCTTGGTGTTGGCGCGCTTGTTACCCTTCATGGACTTTTTTATAGCGGCGCGACGGCGCACGAGTTCACGTTCGTCGGCGGAAAGGTCCGAGGTGTCGATGCCGTCCAGCAGGCCGGGCTTGGGGCGCTTTTTGCTGCGGCGCTTGGCTTTGCGCTTGGGCTTGGTAACGGGCTCGTCGGCTGTGGTGGACTCGGTGTCGTTGGCGCCGTTAGCCTCAAGCCGATCTTCCTTCAACTCAATCAGAGCATCGATAAGCCCCTTATCGGCGGGCATCCATTCCACCGTGGCAAGCGAAGTGCGCGGAATCCAGCGGATATCGAGCTGGCGGTCGTGCTTCTGGGGCTCGTCGGACTCTTTAGCCAGCGAGCAGTAGTAGCACTCCATGGAGAGATGAAAATCGGGGTAGTCATACTCAACGGTGTAGAAATCGCGCAGGTTGTTGACCTTCACCTGCAGCTCTTCCATGAGCTCGCGGCGCACGGCGTCCTCGGGCGTCTCGCCGCGCATGAGCTTGCCACCGGGGAACTCCCAAAGTCCCTGCATGTCGCCGTAGCCGCGCTGCACGGCAAGCAGCTCATCGGATCCTTCCTTGCGAATGATCCCAGCGGCAACATGAACAGTCTTCAACAGGAGTCCTCTCTCAACATCAACACGTGACAGGCTAGCTACCCGTACCTTACACAACGGTAAGGCAAGCGTAAGCCATATCGATGGTAGCCGACTCGTCTTCTTGCGACTATAGATGCCGTAGACTAATCGCAAGAAAGGACTCGGTATGCAAACCACGCACATGGCGACCCCGGTACTGGAGGTCGCGCATCTCGAAAAGGTATACGGAGCGCTGGGCAACGTGACCCGTGCGCTCAACGACGCCAGCTTTACCGTCAACCGCGGCGAATTCGTTGGCATCATGGGCGCTTCGGGCTCGGGTAAGTCGACGTTGCTCAACTGCGTCTCGACCATCGATAGCGCCACGAGCGGCACCATCCGTATCAACGGGCAGGACGTAACACGCATGAAGCAGGCTAAGCTTTCGCAGTTCCGCCGCGAGGAGCTCGGCTTTATCTTCCAGGACTCCAACCTGCTCGATACGCTCACGGCACGCGAGAACATCGCCCTGCCGCTCACCATCGCCCGCACAAACTCGGCAGAGATCTCAACCCGCGTGCAGGATGTGGCAGCGCGCCTGTCCATCAGCCAGGTGCTCGACAAGTATCCCTACCAGATGTCCGGCGGTCAGCAGCAGCGCGTTGCCGCGGCTCGCGCGCTCGTTACCGACCCCACCATGATCATGGCCGACGAGCCCACCGGCGCCCTCGATTCTAAAAGCGCTCGTCTGCTGCTCGAGAGCCTGGAGGCCCTCAATCGCCGCTTGCGCGCGACCGTGCTCATGGTCACGCACGACAGCTTTGCCGCCAGCTACACGAGCCGTGTGCTGTTCATTCGCGACGGCAAGATCTTCACCGAGCTGCGCCGCGGCGATACCGACCGCCGAGAGTTCTTCGACCGCATTATGGAGGTCGTTGCCATGATGGGCGGTGAGGGCTCCGATGCTCTGTAAACTCGCTTGGGGCAACGTCCGCCGCGCCGGCCGCGATTACCTCGTCTACCTTTTGACGCTCACCCTGGGCGTCACGGTCTTCTATGCCTTTAACACCATCTCGATGCAGGTCGATATCGCCGGCATCGATGAAGAGGGCTTGGCACAGGTTATGGGCAGCATGCTCGGCGACCTGACGTACTTTTTGGCCGGTGTCATGGCCTTTTTGATGGTGTACGCCAACAACTTCATCATGAAACGCCGCAAGAAGGAGTTTGGCCTGTACCAGGTGCTCGGCATGGGGCGCGGGCGCGTCGCCACGATCATGGCGCTCGAGACGGTGATCGTTTCGGTCGCGGCCTTTGTCGCCGGCATTGTGCTGGGTGTGGGACTCTCCCAGCTCATGACGTTCTTTACGGCCTCGCTCTTTAAGACACAGATCGCCAATTTCCACTTCTTTTTCTCGGTGCATGCGTTCAACCTGACCCTTGCTTGCATGCTCGTAATGTTTGTGCTCACGCTACTGCTGAACCTTCGCGCCGTGCGTCGTACCAAACTCATCGAGCTTACGGGTGCCGAGCGTCGCAACGAGAGCATCAAGACACGCAACCCCTGGATCGCGATTGCCATCTTTGTCGTGGGCGTGGCGCTTGTGGGCGTGGCCTATTACCGTCTGTTACGTGATGGGTTCCCGCTAACCGCGACGGACAGCAAGCTGCAAGAGGCCATGATCCAGTTTGGTATTACGACCGCTATGGTTACCGTGGGCACCTTTGCCCTATTCTGGGGGCTCTCGGGCATGCTCATCAAGCTGCTGCAGAGCCTGCGCAGCGTGTATTGGCGTGGCCTCAATATGTTTACCGTGCGTCAGCTTTCGGCCAAGGTCAATACGGTGTGCTTTTCGATGGGCGTCATCGCGATGCTCCTGTTTTTGGCCATCACCTCGGTGACGTGCGGTATGTCGATTGCCAACGTGATGAACGAAAACCTGGAGCGCTATAACCCTGTTGATGTGTCTCAGACGCACGTCTATTACACGCCCGAAACGCTCGACTACTACAAAGAGTATGTCAATCCGTCTGAGGCCGATCGCATGGTGTTGGCCGATAGTACGGTCGATTTGTACTCCGCATGGCACGGCGATCGTATCGATCACGATAACGTTGCAGACGGTATTAAGGGCAAGTCGGCGGACAACAACGACGAGACCGGCAAGAAGGTCAATATCGCCGATGTTGCCGGTGAGCATGTGCAGATCGATTCGTATCTGAGTTACCCATTTGGCGGCTCGAATCCTTCGGTGACTCCAAGTGAGATGTGCAAGACCATGGGCGAAAAGCTTCCCAAGGCGTTCGGGGGTAGCAATGCCGATGCGATGGGTCTGTTTGTGACGCCGGCGAGCCAGTACAACAAACTGCGTCAGATGATGGGCGAGGAGCCGGTGCATATCGGTCACGACCAGTATCTGCTCACGTGTGATATGGGCGGCGAGCTGGTCGACCTGTACACCAAGTATATGGCTGGCGGCCATGCCCTTGCCTTGGGCGGGCATACGCTCAAGCCCGCAACCGATAAGTCGGACGAAGATACGGCGGCCATCGCCAACTCGGCGATGGGTAGTAATCCGGGTACCGTCGTCGTTGCCGACGAGCTGTTGTCCCAACTTAATCTGCAGCCGTATTCCAGTAGCCTGCTCGTTAACTACAAACAGGGGATGGATACGACCGAGGCAGACGAGAGCATTAAATACACTGTGCTCGACAATCTGCTCGTTGACGGCAAGGAGTCGGGGTCGTGGGGAACCTTCATCACACGCTCCGAGATGTACACGCAGGCAGCGCAAATGAACGGTCTTATTAGCTACCTAGCCATCTACATCGGCTTTGTATTGGTCGTTGCATGCGCGGCGATTCTGTCGATCCAGCAACTCTCCAACGTGGCCGACGGCAGCCGCAGCTATCGTGTGCTGGCACAGATCGGCTGCGACGACCGCCAGATTCGCCATTCGGTGATGGCGCAGCAAGCGGTATTCTTCCTGTTCCCGTTGGCGGTGGGCTTGGCGCACTCCTTTGTGGCACTTAAGGTGATCATCGAGATGGTGAGCATATTCGGAAATATGAGCATCGGCGGCACCGTGGGCCTCACCTGTGCGATCTTCCTGGCAGCCTACGGCGGCTATTTCCTGGTGACCTACCTCATGAGCACCGGCATGGTACAAGCTGCCATCGCCACCCGCTACAGCGAGTAACTCGTTCAGCTCGGAATTATCGTAGGTTGAGCATAAGTCAGCGAAAACGCCCCTAAGCGAGCAAGGTGACGTGAAAGAGGAGGGAAGCGTACTTCGGTACGCGACCGACGATT
>CALLST010000243.1:0-17611 GCA_938011875.1 uncultured Collinsella sp.
TCATCATGTCCATCCCGGGCATCGCCCTCGCGGCCGTCTTCGTCTCCATCCTGGGCAACTCCGTGCCGTCGATCATCTTCGCCATCGGCTTTATGTACACTCCGCAGATTGCCCGTATCGTGCGCGCCAACATCGTGTCCGAGTACGGCGAGGACTATGTCCGCGCGGTCATCGTTTCCGGCGCCAAGGCTCCGTGGATTTTGATCAAGCATGTTCTGCGTAACTGCATCGCCCCGATCATGGTCTTCACCGTTACCCTGGTCGCCGACGCCATCATCTTCGAGGCCTCGCTGACCTTCATCGGCGCCGGCATCCAGGAGCCCACCGCTACCTGGGGCAACATCCTCGCCGACGCCCGCGGCGGCGTGCTCGCTGGCCGTTGGTGGCAGGCACTGTTCCCGGGCCTGGCCATTATGATCACCTGCCTGGCGCTCAACATCCTCTCCGAGGGCATTACCGACGCCATGGCCGCTGCTCCCTCCGCCGCCCTGGATCCGACCGATTCCTCCAAGCGTCGCGAGGCCGATCTGCTGGTCTCCGACCCCGTTCGCGCCTACAAGGAGCAGGCCCAGTCCCTCTCCGCTCGCCTTGGCGCCCTGCGCGATGTCGAGCTCAAGCGTAACGACCGCCATGTGCCCGATGAGTCCGTTGAGCCGATCCTTTCGGTACGCGATTTCTGCATCCAGTTTGAGCACCACGGTGACATCAACGTTGTCGACCACGTCAACTTTGACGTCCGTCCCGGCCAGACCATGGGCCTGGTCGGTGAGTCCGGCTGCGGTAAGTCCATCACCACGCTGGCCATCATGGGCCTGACCGACGATGACGAGCACCTTTCCGGCGAGGTCCTCTGGGAGGGCCGTGACCTGCTCAAGATGAGTAAGAAGGAGTGGTTCGGCCTGCGCGGTACCGATATCGCCATGGTCTATCAGGACGCCCTGTCCTCGCTCAACCCCTCTATGCTCATCTCTGCCCAGATGAAGCAGCTCACCAAGCGCGGCGGAACTCGCAGCGCCGAGGAGCTCCTGGAGCTCGTCGGCCTCGATCCCAAGCGTACGCTCGAGAGCTATCCGCACGAGCTTTCCGGCGGCCAGCGTCAGCGTGTCCTGATCGCTATGGCCCTTACCCGCGACCCCAAGCTGGTCATCTGCGACGAGCCCACGACCGCTCTGGACGTTACCGTCCAGAAACAGGTCATCAAGCTGCTCAACGATCTTCAGGCTAAGCTCGGCTTTGCCATGATCTTCGTTTCGCATGACCTGGCTCTGGTCGCCGAGGTCGCCCACAACATTACGGTTATGTACGCCGGTCAGGTTATCGAGCAGGCACCCACCAAGGAGCTGCTCACCAACCCGATCCACGAGTACACCCGCGGTCTTCTGGGCTCCGTTCTGTCCATCGAGAGCGGCTCGGGCCGTCTGCACCAGGTCCCCGGCGCCGTTCCCAGCCCGCGCGATTTCCCCAAGGGCGATCGCTTCGCACCCCGCTCGAGCCATCCGCGTATTGGCCTGGACACCCGTCCGGTCTTCAAGCGCGTGCCCGGCACCGAGCACTTCTATTCCGAGCTCCCCGACGAGGTGCTCAAGGCAAATGGTTTGACCCCTCACGCGGAGGTGATGTAGATGAGCGAGACCGCAGTCAACGGCGTCGAGCCGATCATCTTCCTTGATGACGTCCACGTCACCTTTAGGACCCGTACCGGCTCGATTCTGCACCCCAACCTGGTTCACGCCGTCCAGGGTGTAACGATTAAGCTCATGCCCGGTCAGACGATCGGCATCGTCGGCGAGTCCGGTTGCGGTAAGTCCACCACCGCCAACGTCATGTGCGGCCTGCAGGCCCCCACGAGCGGCAAGGTCTACTTTAAGGGCAAGGACGTTACCAAACGTACCGCCGAGGACCGTCGCCACATGGGTCGCGTCATCTCGGTCGTGTTCCAGAACCCGGCCACGGCGCTCAACCCCCGCATGGTCGTTCGCGAGCAGCTGCTCGACCCCATGCGCGTCCACAACCTGGGTACCGAGGCCGAGCAGGAGAAGCGCGTCAAGGAGCTCTTGGAGCTCACCGGTCTGCCCAGCTCCGCCGCCGAGGTTCTTCCCGGCCAGCTTTCGGGCGGCCAGCGCCAGCGCGTCGCAATTGCCCGTGCCCTGTCGCTGAACCCCGATGCCATCATCGCCGACGAGCCCACCTCGGCTCTGGACGTTTCGGTCCGCGCGCAGATTCTGAACCTGCTGACCGACCTTAAGAAGGAGCTCGGCCTGGCCATGGTGTTCATCAGCCATGACATCCAGACGGTCCGCTATATCTCTGACGACATCATCGTTATGAATGGCGGCAAGATCGTCGAGCAGGGCGAGGCCAAGCAGGTCTTCCAGCACCCTCAGGACCCCTACACCAAGATGCTGCTCGGCGCTGCGCCGTCGCTGCTGCATCCCAAGCTCGGCGAGTAGCCTCGCTTTCCCTCCCGTGCGCCCGGTTCCCTTGCCGGGCGCACCTCCGTTGCGATTTCGAAAGGTTGGGTTCACGAGCCATGCCAAGTGCTCAGGAGCTACAACAGCAATTTGGTGAATATCGAGGCGCTATGCCCCGTCCATCGGATTTCGATCTCTTTTGGAAGGACCGCATGGCCGAGGCCGACGCCGTCGAGCTCGACTATGCGATTGAGGCGGCTTCGGTTGCGGATTCCGCGACCTGTCGGTTTTTCGACCTCTGGTATACCGGCATGTGTGGTGCACGCCTGCATGCCAAGTACCTTAAACCTGTCTCGGACGAGCACGTGCCATTGGTACTTCAGTTCCATGGATATCCGGGTGCGAGCCGCAGCTGGTTTGAGCAAGCGTCGTTTGCGGGCATGGGCATGGCGCTCATTGCTCTCGATTGTCCTGGCCAAGGAGGCCCCTCCGAGGACATTGGTGGATTTGAGGGCACAACGGTCGCGGGCCATATCGTCGCCGGTATCGACGGCGACCCGGCCAACCTCTACTATGTCCGCCTACATCAGGATATCCGCATTCTGTGCCGTATCGTTCGCGAGCTCGAGGGCATCGATCTTGCCCGTGTGTTTGTGAACGGCGCGTCGCAGGGCGGCGGTTTGGGCATTGCGACCTGTGCACTTAACAGCGAGCTTATCAATCGCGCCGCCATCCTCTATCCCTTCCTGTCAGATTTTCGCCTGGTCTGGGATTTGGATGCCGATGACATTGCCTACGAGGGCCTGCGCTATTGGTCTCGCTGGTTTGACGAGGACTCGACTCGTATTGACGAAGCCTATGCCAAGCTGGCGTACTTCGATTCCAAGAACTTTGCCCCCATGGTCAAATGCCCCGTGCTGTTTGGCACGGGCACAGCCGATATCGTCTGTCCGCCAGCGACGCAGTTTGCGGTCTATAACAACCTGACCTGCGAAAAGCGTCATGAGTTCTTTGAAGGCTTTGGCCACGAGGAGATTCAGGATTTTGACGATTTGATCATTCCGTTTTTCTGCAAGGGAGGGGAGGCTCATGTCTAAGTGCGAGAGCAATGTTGACGAGCTGATAGTCCCCGGGCTCGTGGGAATTCCTGGAACGGTTTCGTCAAGGCTCGCAGAATATCAGGACTGGCACGGTGATGTCCAAGCAGATGTTTCTGATTTAGAGACATGCGCTTCGAATCTTGAGATTCAAGGCCTGGCCATTACGGCGATTGACTTTGTTAACCCCTGCGCCCGTTACTCGGAGGTCTCCTTTGAGCTCGGTGACGATGCGATTCACGCTCGTTTGATCGAGCCTGTCGGTCGTGCCCGAGTATCTGAGCGCGTGCCGCTGTGCCTGATGTTCCACGACATCGATCGGCCTGTGCGCGGCTGGCATCACATGACGAGATTTGCCGCCATGGGGTATGCCGTCCTCGCGCTGGATGACGATGTTGCTGGTGCGGACGACCTGCAGCGGGGGATTTCTTCGCCCGCTTTTGTCGAGCGCGTCCGTTGGGGTTGCGCGCTGGCGAAGGTGGCGCGCAATCTTGATGGCATGGACCCCGACCGCATCTTTGCATGGGGCGAGGGCCTTGGTGGCGGTGTCGCTTTGGCGGTCTCCGCCTTGGATAAGTGTGGCCTTGCCTGCACGGCGGTTGCCAATCCAATTCCCGGTGGCCTTGAGACTCTGTCGTCTCGGGTGCGCGGATCGGTGCTCATGGGCACATCACTCATGGATGCCGTGAGCGATCCCAAGGGCCAGTTTGCCGTATTCAACGGTCTTGAGTGTGACCGGAGGCATATCATCTATGCCAAATACGCTCACGAGCGCATCAATGCGTTCGAAAACGAAGTCGTCGACTTTTTTAACCAAACGTTCTACCCGTGTTCTTTGGCCTAGGCGGCCTGAACACTGCCAACAAGAGTGGGCGGCACAGGGCCGCTCGCCAGACAACTAAGGAGATTCTTGTGGCAACTCAGAAATTCACCGGCGTTATCCCTCCCGTCGTTGTTCCCGATACCGAAGACCACCAGCTCGACGTTGCCTCCTTTGAGCGCAGCATCAACCGCATGATCGATGCCGGCGTCGATGGCCTGTTCTTCCTGGGCTCCTCGGGCGAGGTCGTCTTCTCCACCGACGAGCGTCGTCGTCAGATCATCGCCGAGGCCGTGCGCATCGTCGATCACCGCGTTCCCGTTCTGGTCGGCATCATCGACACCGAGACCGAGCGCATGATCGAGCACGGCAAGGTCGCTCAGGAGCTGGGCGCCGATGCCCTCGTCGCCACCTGCCCGTTCTATGCCCTGCAGGGCATGACCGAGGTCGAGGAGCACTTCCGCATCCTGCACGAGGAACTCGACCTGCCCATCTTCGCCTACGACATCCCCGTGTGCGTCCACACCAAGCTCCCCTGGAAGCTCCTTGCCAAGCTCGGCGCCGAGGGCGTCCTGGCCGGCGTCAAGGATTCCTCGGGTGATGACATCTCGTTCCGCTACCTCGTTCAGGAGAACGAGAAGAACGGCCATCCGATGAGCATCCTCACCGGTCACGAGGTTGTTGTCGACGGCGCTTACCTCGGTGGTGCCGACGGCTCTGTCCCGGGTCTCGCTAACGTTGAGCCCGAGGGCTACGTGCGTCAGTGGAAGGCCGCTCAGGCCGGTGACTGGGCTACCGTCAAGGCCGAGCAGGATCGCCTCAACGAGATCTCCCACATCTGGGATGTCACCTCGGGCGTCCAGGGCTATGCCGGTGGCGTTGGCGCCTTCAAGACCGCTATGAACCTCATGGGCATCTTCGACAGCCCGACCATGCCGCGCCCGGTGAAGGCCATGACCGGCGAGAACGTCGAGGCGATTAAGAAGGTCCTCCAGGACAACGGCCTCCTTTAAAGCTTTCCCAGGCACCCGACCTCGCCGTTCAACCGTGCGGCCATGACCCATTAGGTCAATGGCCACACGGTTTCTCGGCGATCTCGGGCACCTGGAAAACCTTTACCGCGCTGTGACGGCTAGCCTGACGGCGCATTTCCTGTAGTTGTTTTTATCTCCTAAGGAGAACGACATGGAGAACAAGTACGTCTGCTCTGTCGATATCGGCGGAACTAAGATCGCGACCGCCATCATGGAGTACCCGGCTGACGGCAGCGTGCCCCATCCCGTTTTTGAGGCCGAGGTTCCTACTGAGGCCCAGGAGGGCGGCGAGGCCGTCTTCCAGCGTATCGAGGCGTCCATCAAGGCCGCTCTTGAGGCGAATCCCGATGTCGAGGTTCTCGGTGTCGGTATCGGTGCCGCAGGCGTCGTCGATCCCAAGACGGGCGCCATCGCGTATGCCAACGAGATCATGCCCGGCTGGTCCGGCGTTCAGTTGGGGCCGCGTCTGCGCGAGGACCTTGGTCTTCCCGTTGCCGTGGTGGGCGACGTGCAGGCTCATGCTCTGGGCGAGGCCCACTGGGGCGTCGGCAAGGGCAAGTTCTCCGTCTTGTGTCTGGGCATCGGTACGGGCATCGGCGGCGCATATGTCGAGAACGGCCGTGTGATGCAGGGCTTCCATGGTGCTGCCGGTCATATGGGCCACATCGAGTGCTCGGCTGCCGCCGGCATTCCCTGCGCCTGCGGGCGTTCTGGCCATCTTGAGTCTGTTGCTTCGGGCACTTCCATTGGTCGTATGTACGATGAGCGCTTTGGTCGCGTCGACCCCAGCCGTCCTTCGGTCGGTCGCGATGTGAACGACCTGTGCCGTGCGGGCGACGCAAAGGCGACCGAGGTCATCCATGACGCCGGCTTTGCGCTGGGCGCCAGCCTGGGCTCGCTCGCTAACATCCTGGACCCTGAGGTCATCGTGCTTTCGGGTGGCGTGATTCACCAAGGTCCCGATTGGCGTTCGCAGACGTGGAAGGATTCGGTGCACGAGGGCTATGCCAGCCAGGCGCTCGATCCGCTTCAAGACACGCCGATTCTCATCGGGTCTCTGGAGGGCGATGCTCCGCTCATCGGTGCCGCCGAACACCTTCTTGCATCGTTGAAGTAAACATAACTACCAAGTGCGCCTTCTGAGGTGCCGCAGATTGACGTGAAAGAGGAGCGAAGCGTACTTCGGTACGCGAGCGACGGTTTGAACGTCAAGGTGCGGTGTCTCAGAAGGCTGTTTTGAGAAAGGTTGAGTCGAACATGACCGTCGATCCTTTGATCCAGTCCCTGAAGGGCAAGCTCGTCGTGAGCGTTCAGGCGTATATGGGCGAGCCGCTTCGTACGCCCGAGACCATGGCTCAAATGTCTCGCGCTTGCGAGCTTGGCGGCGCCGCCGCCATTCGCTGCCAAGGCCTTGCCGACATTGCCGCCATTAAGGGTCGCTGTGAGGTTCCTGTTATCGGCCTGTGGAAGGATGGGCACGAGGGCGTCTACATCACGCCGACGCTGCGTCACGCTCGTGCCTGCGTTGCTGCGGGTGCCGATATCGTGGCGATCGACGCCACTGATCGCCCACGTCCCGATGGCAAGACCGTCGAGGACACCTTCCGTCCGCTGCACGAGGAGGGTGTGCTCCTGATGGCGGATTGTGCCACCATCGAGGATATTCGCCGTGCTGTTGATATGGGCTTCGACCTGGTATCCACCACGCTTTCTCACGGTGTCGCCGCCATCGACTGCACCATGGCCGATGGCCCCGATCTGCCGCTCCTGCGTCAGGCGACCGAGGAATTCCCCGGTCTTCCCATCATCTGCGAGGGCCGCGTGCACACGCCCGAGGAGGCTCGCGCCGCGATCGATGCTGGCGCCTGGGCCGTTGTCGTCGGCACCGCCATCACGCACCCCACGAGTATTACAAGTTGGTTCAAGGCTGCGCTTGAGGCGTAAGACAGGCCTCGTATCCGCTCGGGGCGGTATACTCAATATAGGCAATTGACCGCGCGGGATCCGGGTTGCTGGGTCCCGCGCTTGTTTTCGGGAGGCAACACATGCAAAAGGGAGATGCCATGGATGCGGCGGAGCGCTCGGAGCGCATCCCCGATATCGTCATCATCACCGGAATGTCCGGATCAGGCCGCACACAGGCCATGCATGTGTTCGAGGACATGGGCTACTTTTGCATCGACAACTTGCCTCCGCGTCTGATCGCCCAGCTTGCCGAACTCGTCGGCATCAATACGGGCGTGGGCAGGCATCTTGCCGTCACCTGCGACCTGCGCAGCCAGGGCTTGTTCGATGAGCTGCTCGATGCCGTTGCCGCGCTCGAGGAGCGCGAGATGAGCTGTGACATCGTGTTTCTCGAGGCCTCTGACGAGGTGCTGATCCGTCGTTATAGCGAAAACCGCCGCCGCCACCCCATTGCCAAGCCGGGAGAGACTACGGCCGATGCGATTCAGCGCGAGCGCCTGCAGCTGCAGGGCGTGCGCGATCGAGCCGATATGATCATCGACACGAGCCGCCTGCGCACCTCTGCCCTGCGCAACAAATTGCGCATGGCGTTCTCCGAGCTGTCCGACCAGCAGCTCATGGACGTTCACGTGTTCTCGTTTGGCTTTAAGCACGGCATGCCCGTCGAGGCGGACATTATGATCGACGTCCGCTTCCTGCCCAATCCGTTCTACGATCCCGAGATGCGCACCATGACCGGTCTCGATAAGAAAGTCTCCGACTTTGTTCTGGACCATCCCAAGACCCAGGAGTTCTGGAAGGCCTGGACGCAGCTGCTCGATACGGTCATGCCCGGCTATATCGCGGAGGGCAAGCCACAGCTTTCTATTGCCATCGGCTGCACGGGCGGTCAACACCGCAGTGTTGCCATCGCCGAGGCCACGGCACGTTATTTGGAAGGCGCCCAGTATCACGTGAGCATTTCCCATCGCGACCTGTCGCGCGCCAACACGAAAGCATAGGTCTGCATGTCGTTTACCGCCGAGGTGCGTGACGAGCTCGCGCGCTGCGAACCCGAATGTGAATACTGCGATTTGTCGACGCTTGCCGCCCTGACGCGTGTGAGCGGTACACTTTCGCTGGCCGGCTCCGGGCGGTATCGTTTGACGGTCGCGACCGAGACGGGTGCCGTCGCGCGCACGATGATCACACTGACGCATCGCATCCTTAAGCTCAAAACGGAATTCACCGTTCGTAAATCGGTCTTGCATAAGGTCCGTAACTATCTCATTACCCTGCCCGATCAGCCCGACCTGGACAAGGCTCTGGTGCTGCTGGGCATTCTCGACCGCAGGGGAGGGCTCGTCGCTGGTGTTCCCCGGCACATCGTTGCCCGTCCCTGCTGCAGGCTTGCCTACATCCGCGGCGCGCTCATCGCCGGCGGTTTCGTGGCCGATCCACGCGGCGATTTTCATTTGGAGATTGCGGTGCAGGGCGAGCAATATGCCAAGGGACTTTGCGATCTATTGGAGCAGATTGGGGTCCATGCGCGCGTTAACGCGCGGCGCGGGTCTTATGCCGTGTACATTAAGAGCGCCGAGGAAATCGAGCATCTTTTAAAGCTGATTGGTGCCAAGCGCAGCGTTGCCGAGATCGAGGAGGCGCGCGCGGTCAAATTGGTTAAGAACGATGTGAACCGTCGCGTGAATGCCGAGCTGGCCAATCAGACCAGAAGTGCGGGTGCCGCCCAGCATCAGCTTGCGTTGATCGATGAGCTCGAACAGCGGGGTTTGCGCGACACGCTTCCGGACGCCTTGGCGGTCTTTTGCGACCTACGCGAGCGCTATCCCGATCTGTCGCTGCGCGATCTGGGCGAGATGGCTGACCCTCCCTTGTCGAAGTCGGCCCTCTACCATCGAGTTTTGAGGCTTGAAAAGCTCATTGAAGCAAACAGGTAGTTGAGCGAAACTGCTTATATAGGGATTGAACTGCTGTTTTACTCTTTAAAACGTTTTAACGTAAATTTGATTTTCAATTTCGAGCATTCTCGTGAAATTCAAGTCAAAAAAAAGGTATATTAGGCGAGTGGTTAGTTTGTGGGCCTCAACGGCGGGCGCTGTAGCTCGCGGGGGCCTTACGAAAGGAGACACAATGGCAGTAAAGGTTGCTATTAACGGCTTCGGTCGCATCGGTCGTCTGGCTTTCCGTCAGATGTTCGGTCATGAGGGCTCCGAGATCGTCGCTATCAACGACCTCACCTCTCCCGATATGCTCGCTTACCTGCTGAAGTACGACTCCACGCAGGGCAACTACGCTCGCGATCACGAGGTCGTTGCTGGCGAGGATTCCATCACCGTTGACGGCAAGGAGATCAAGATCTACAAGGAGGCCGACGCTAACAACCTGCCTTGGGGCGACCTTGACGTCGATGTCGTTCTCGAGTGCACCGGCTTCTACACCAGCAAGGCTAAGGCTCAGGCCCACATCAACGCTGGCGCCAAGAAGGTCGTCATCTCCGCTCCGGCCGGCAGCGATCTGCCCACCATCGTGTACAACGTCAACCATGAGACGCTGACCGCTGAGGACAACATCATCTCCGCTGCTTCCTGCACCACCAACTGCCTCGCCCCGATGGCCAAGGGTCTGAACGACTTCGCTCCCATCGTGTCCGGCATCATGACCACCATCCACGCCTTCACCGGCGACCAGATGCCGCTCGACGGCCCGCAGCGCAAGGGCAACAAGCGTCGTAGCCGCGCCTGCGCCGTCAACATCGTCCCCAACACCACCGGTGCTGCCAAGGCCATCGGCCTGGTTCTCCCCGAGCTCAACGGTAAGCTCATCGGTGCCGCCCAGCGCGTCCCGACGCCGACCGGCTCCATCACCAACCTCTACGCTGTCGTTGACAAGAAGGTCACCGTCGACGAGGTCAACGCTGCTATGAAGGCCTACGCTGCCACCATCTCCGAGACCTTCGGTTACAACGAGGACGACATCGTCTCCACCGACATCATCGGCGAGACCCACGGCTCCATCTTCGACGCCACTCAGACCATGTGCTCTGACCTCGGCAACGGCCAGACCCTCGTTCAGGTCACCTCTTGGTACGACAACGAGAACTCCTACACCTCTCAGATGGTCCGCACCATCAAGTACTTCGAGAAGTTCGTTGCTTAATTTAGCTTTTAACGAATAGCTCGTTGAGCGTCTAAAGAAGGGCGCGGCCTTATAGGGCTTACACCCTAGGGTCGCGCCCTTTTTATAGGAAATCGTCTGCCGTAATGGGAGGCAGACACGTACGAAAGGTAGAAGCAAACATGGCCTTTACCAAGAAGACCGTCCGCGACATCGATGTCGACGGCAAGCGCGTTCTCGTCCGCGTTGACTTTAACGTGCCTATCAAGGATGGCGTCGTTGGCGACACCACCCGTATCAAGGCTGCCCTGCCCACCATCAACTACCTCGTTGAGCACAACGCTCGCGTCATCCTCATGAGCCACCTCGGCCGTCCCGAGGGCACCGGCTTCCAGCCCGAGCTGTCTCTCGAGCCCGTCGCCAAGAAGCTCGCTGAGCTCTCTGGTCTCGACGTTGCTTTTGTCGCCGACACCTACGGCGAGAAGGCTGCTGAGGCTGTCGCTGCCGTCGAGCCGGGCAAGGTCCTCGTTCTCGAGAACGTCCGTTTTGACAAGCGTGAGAAGAAGAACGATCCCGAGATCGCCAAGAAGCTCGCTTCCTATGGTGACGTCTTCGTTCTCGATGCCTTCGGTACCGCTCATCGCGCCCAGGGTTCCGTCGTGGGCCCCGCCGCTTACCTGCCCGCAGTCGCTGGCTTCCTGCTCGAGAAGGAGGTCGACACGCTGACCGGCATCTTCGCCGAGCCCGAGCGTCCCTTCGTCGCTATCGTCGGCGGTTCCAAGGTTTCCTCCAAGATCGGTGTTCTCGATCACCTCATCGACTCTGCTGATACCCTGATCATCGGTGGCGGCATGGCCTACACCTTCTTCCTGGCTCAGGGCCTGTCCGTTGGTCAGTCCCTCAAGGAAGAGGACTGGGTCGAGCGCGCCGGCGAGATGCTCAAGAAGGCCGAGGAGAAGGGCGTCAAGATCCTGCTCCCCATCGACAACCGTGTTGCCGATCACTTTGGCGAGGACGCTGTCCCCGAGGTTGTCGCTTCCGACGCTATCCCCGACGATCGTGAGGGTATGGACATCGGCCCCAAGACCGAGGAACTCTACGCCGAGGCCGTCAAGGGCGCCAAGACCGTGTTCTGGAATGGCCCCATGGGCGTCTTCGAGTTCGATAACTTCGCTCACGGCACCCAGGCTATCGCCGAGGCTGTCGCCGAGGCCGACTGCACCTCGATCATCGGTGGTGGCGATTCCGTCGCGGCCGTCAACAAGTTTAACCTGGCCGACAAGATGAGCTGGATTTCCACCGGCGGTGGCGCTTCCATGGAGCTCGTCGAGGGTAAGGCCCTGCCCGGAGTGGAGGCGCTTCTCGATGCCTAATCGCACCCTTCTCATCGCTGGTAACTGGAAGATGAACAACGACGTCGCCGAGGCCGCCAAACTCGCCGACGAGCTGGCTCAGGCTCTGCCCGAGGTTCCGGCTGGCGTCGAGGTGCTCGTCTGCCCTCCGACCATCGACATCACCACGGTTCATGACCGCATTCAGGCTGCCCCCATCGCCCTCGGTGCACAGAACGTGTACTGGGAGGCCAAGGGTGCCTTCACCGGTGAGTCCTCTTGCGACATGCTCAAGTCCGCTGGCTGCACCTATTGCATCATTGGCCACTCCGAGCGTCGCGACTACTTCCACGAGACCGACGAGGACCAGAACAAGAAGGCCAAGGCTCTCGTTGCCGCCGGTCTTGTTCCCGTCTTCTGCTGCGGCGAGTCCCTTGAGGTTCGCGAGGCCGGCACCTATGTCGAGCACGTCGTGAACCAGGTCAAGGCTGGCCTTGCTGGTCTTGAGATCACCTGCCCCAAGCAGGTCGTCGTCGCCTACGAGCCCATCTGGGCCATTGGCACCGGCAAGACCGCTACCGCCGAGGACGCCCAGGAGGTCTGCGGCGCTATCCGTGAGACCCTCAAGGAGATGTTCGGCGAGGAGCTCGCTAACGGCATTCGCGTTCTCTATGGTGGCTCTGCCAAGCCCGGTAACATCGCCGAGCTCGTCGCCAAGCCCGACGTTGACGGCGCCCTCGTGGGCGGCGCTTCGCTCAAGGCTGCCGACTTCGCCTCTATGGTCGTCAAGGCAGGCGAGTAGGACATATGGCACAACGTCATCTTCCTGCACTCCTGATTATCATGGATGGCTGCGGCCTTGCTCCGGCCGATGGCGAGAACGCCGTCGCCGCTGCCAAGACGCCCTTCCTTGATGGCCTGTACGAGAAGTACCCCCACACCACGCTCGGCGCTTCGGGCGAGGACGTGGGTCTTCCCGATGGCCAGATGGGCAACTCCGAGGTGGGTCACCTCAACATCGGTGCCGGCCGCATCGTGTTCCAGGAGCTTTCGCGCATCAACAACGCCATCAAGGACGGCTCCATCGCCAAGAACGAGGTCTTCGTCAAGGCTATGGACGACGTCAAGGCTGACGGCAAGACTCTTCACCTCATGGGCCTTATGAGCCCTGGCGGTGTTCATTCTCACATGAACCACGTCGAGGCTCTGGTCAAGATGGCTGCCGAGCACGGTGTCAAGACCGTTCGCCTCCACGCCTTCATGGATGGCCGCGACGTTGACCCGCAGTCCGGCGCTGGCTACATGAGTGAGTTCTGCGCCTTCCTGGCTAAGATCTCCGAGGAGACCGGTTGCGACGCTCGCGTTGCCACCGTCTCGGGCCGTTATTGGGCCATGGACCGCGATAATCGTTGGGAGCGCATCCAGCGCGCCTACGACGTCATGGTCAACGCGTCCGATGCTGATACCGACCCCGTTGCCGGTATCAAGGCCTACTACGAGAAGGATCCGCGCGGCGACGAGTTCGTCGAGCCCTTCGCTGCCCACAACGAGGGCATCCACGAGGGCGACGCGGCCATCTTCTTCAACTTCCGTCCCGACCGCGCTCGTCAGATGACCCGCGTGTTCACGGACAAGGAGTTCGACGGCTTTGAGCGCGAGCAGATCAAGCTTTCGCACTTTGTGACGATGACCGAGTACGACCCGACGTTTGACGTCGAGGTCGCCTTCCCCAAGACGTTCCCCGAGAACGTCCTGGCCGACGTTATCGCCGCCAATGGCCTGAAGCAGCTGCACACCGCCGAGACCGAGAAGTACGCCCACGTGACGTTCTTCCTCAACGGCGGCATCGAGGAGCCCAAGGAGGGCGAGGAGCGCGTGCTCGTCGCTTCCCCCAAGGTCGCTACCTACGATCTACAACCTGAGATGAGCGCTCCTGAGGTTACCGAGAAGCTTGTCGCCGCCATCAACGAGGATCGCGCTGATTTCTACATCGTGAACTTCGCAAACTGCGACATGGTTGGCCATACCGGCGTGTTCGACGCTGCCGTTAAGGCTGTCGAGGCCGTTGACGATGCCCTGTCCAAGGTTGTCCCGGCGATTCTCGCCAAGGGCGGCTTTGCGCTGATCACCGCCGACCACGGCAACGCCGATCACATGTTTGACGTTGCTTCCGACGGTTCCAAGCATCCGTTTACGGCTCACACCACCAACCGCGTGCCGTTCATCATCGTTGATGAGAAGGCCAAGCTCACCGGTATCGAGGACGGCCGTCTTTCCGATATCGCTCCGACCATGCTCACCATGGCTGGTATTGAGCCTTCCGCCGAGATGACGGGCCGCGTGCTCGCTACCGAGGCCTAATAGAAAACAAATACCGTTTTCTAGCAAGGGGGTTGTCCACAACCGGACAACCCCCTTTTTGGTATTTCTGCCATTTCCACCCCGTCCTTGAGTGGCAGGTAGGGGAGAGCGGGGGATTGTGGTACAGTACTAGAGTTTGAACTGTTCTATTAAGGAGCTTATCTATGGGTCCGTTCCAGATTCTTCTGTTTGTCGTTTGGGCTGTCTCTGCCGTGGCGCTGACGATTCTCGTCCTGATGCATTCCGGTAAGGGCACCGGCGTTTCGGATATGATCGCTAGCTCGCTGTATAACTCCAGCTCTGCCACGGGCGTCATGGAGCAGAACCTCGACCGCCTGACCGTCATCATGGCTGTCGTGTTTGCCGTGTGCGTCGTGCTGTGCATGTTCTTCTTCCCGCAGGGCATCGTCGGCTACTAAGCACGAGCCGCATAAATATTCAAAAAGGGTCCCGTAAGTGCGGGACCCTTTTTGTTTACATATTTGTAACAGAGTCAAAATATCCCCACATACTTCGCCCAACTAAAGAAATTCTCGACCGTTAACCGGAATTAGCCCCAAATTGTGTATAAAATGCGCTACTGTATTGCAAAACGTTGGTCCGTTGTGCATAACCAGCCATAGCAGCGGGCGGCGTTTTGATGGTTCGGATCGGATTGTTTCGACATGTGTCCGACTGAACATTTCTTTGTCCTATCTCATAAGGAGGATGGCATGGCTGATTCTATGTTCCACCAGCCCGTTATGGGTCGTCGCGCCTTTGTTGGCGGCACCCTTGCTGCGAGCTCCATGGCTTTTCTTGCCGCATGTGGCAAGAAGGGTGGCGACGCTTCCGGTTCTGAGTCCGGTTCGACGCTGAACTTCTACATCAACAACCCGGTCTGCATCGACCCCTATAACGTCCAGGAGGACCAGGGCACTCAGGTCGAGTACCAGCTCTTTGACGCTCTGACCTCTTACGACGCCGAGAAGGGCGAGATCGTTCCGCTGGCTTGCGAGTCCTTTGAGTCCAACGACGACGCCACCGAGTTTACCTTCAAGATCAAGAAGGCCAAGTTCCACAACGGTGACGACGTTACCTCCAAGTCCTTCAAGCTCGGTTGGGAGCGTCTGGTCAACACCAAGTCGGCCATCGCTACCGAGTACGGCCCTTCCGAGGTCTCCTATCACCTTTCCATGGTCGAGGGTTATGACGACCTGCTTGCCGGTAACGCTACCGAGCTCAGCGGTGTTACGTGCCCCGACGATGAGACCCTCGTCGTCAAGCTGTCTTCCGCTTACGCTGACTTCCCCTTCGTCGCCTCTCACCCGGCTCTGGCCCCGGTTCCCGAGTGCGCCGAGTCCGATGTCAAGAGCTTCTATCTTGCCCCGGTCGGTAACGGCCCGTTCATGATGGACGGCAAGTGGGAGGATGGCCAGGAGATCAACGTCAAGAAGTTCGACGATTACTATGGCGACAAGGCCAAGATCGATGGCATCCACTTCCAGGTCATCAAGGACATGGAGACTGCTTACAAGGAGTTCCAGGCCGGTAACCTCGATGTCTGCGACGTTCCCGTCGCTCAGATCGATGCCGCCAAGAAGGATCGCGGCGTGTCCAAGGACGGCTACACCATGGGTGACGGCGAGCGCATGCTGCTCGGCGCCGAGCCTTCCACGTACTATCTGACCTGCAACACCACGGCCGAGCCGTTCAACAACGCCGACCTGCGCAGGGGTATCTCCCTGGCCATCAACCGTGAGGCCATCTGCAAGACCATCTTCAAGGGTACCCGTACTCCTGCCGACGGCATTGTTCCTCCGGGCATCGATGGCTACAAGGAGGGCGCATGGGAGTTCTGCGCCTACGATGTCGACAAGGCTAACGAGTACCTCGACAAGGTTGCTCCCGCTGGCGCTAACGGGGATCGTGGCATTAGCGTGACCCTGTCCTACAACCAGGACGGCGGTCACAAGGAGATCATGGAGTCCATCATCGGCGACCTCGCCAAGGTTGGCGTTACCGCCGTCTCCGATACCCCTGAGTGGTCTGCCCTGCTCGAGCAGTATCAGAACTTTAACTATCAGTTCGGTCGTCTGGGTTGGATTGCCGACTACCCGATCATGGACAACTTCCTGTATCCGCTGTTCCACTCCGACTCCCTCGGTGGCGACAACCGCTCCGGTTACAACAACCCCGAGTTCGACGCCAAGGTCGACGAGGCTCGTACTATTGTTGACGACGAGGAGCGCGTCGCTAAGATGCAGGAGGCCGACGCAATGGTCGCTGCCGACTGCCCGGTCATCCCGATTATGTTCTACACGCACACCATCGCCGGCTCCGATCGCATTAAGCACCTCTATGTCGATCCGCAGAAGCACGCCGATCTGGGTACCGCTGAGCTCGCCTAAGAGTTTGCAGCTTCCGTGAGGGTCAAGTATTTACGTAGACCTCATGGGAAACATACAGTTCTCCCTAACCTGGGGTAAACTGGCTGATGGTAATTTTGGGATGCCGGTCTGGCGATCGGCATCCCATTTAGGTTAATCCCTAGATAGGGGAGTGGTATGGGTAAGTACATCGTTAAACGTGTGCTTCAGTTCATCCCGGTGTTTTTGGGCGTTACGCTGATTCTGTTCGCCCTCCAGAATATCGTGCCGGGAGATCCGATCAAGCTGATCGGTGGAGACAAGGCTCTGTCCCCCGAGGTGGAGCTTCAGCTTCGCGTCCGCTATCACCTGGTCCAGTCGGACGAGGACGGCAACGCGATCCTTGACGAGAACGGCGACCCCGTTCAAACGTCGCTCGTGGACCGTTACTTGTATTACATGAACGGCCTGCTTCATGGCGATCTGGGCAATTCGTATCAGCGCAAGCTGCCGGTTACGGAAATCTTTGCCCAGAAGTATCCGTATACGGTCAAACTTGCCGCGTGCGCCATCGTGCTCGAGGCAATTATGGGTATCGGTGCGGGTATCATTTCGGCGGTAAAGCGTTATTCCTTCTGGGATATTTTGGTAACGCTCACCACGTCGATCCTCGTTGCGGTCCCGGCCTTCTGGCTCGGTATGTTGCTGCAGCTGTTCTTTGGCGTCATCCTCAAGGACGCCACGGGCGGTGCAATCTCCATGCCGATCTCGGGTGCCGGCGGTTCCAGCTCTCAGTATCAGGATTGGATGCACTATGTGCTTCCGACCATTACGCTGGCTTCGGTTTCGACCGCTTATGCCGCCCGCATTATGCGCTCGCAGCTGCTTGACGTCATGAACCAGGATTACATCCGTACGGCAAAGGCCAAGGGTCTCTCCAATCGTGCGATCATCGTCAAGCATGCGCTTAAGAATGCACTCATCCCCGTCGTTACCTATATTGGTGTCGACTTTGGCGGCATGCTTTCGGGCGCCATCCTGACCGAGACGGTCTTCAACTGGCCCGGTATCGGCTATGAGGTCTATCGCGCCATTAGCATGCGTGACTGGCCCATCGTTATGGGCGGCGT
>CALLST010000244.1:0-2972 GCA_938011875.1 uncultured Collinsella sp.
GAAGACGAGCCGTATGACTACGTCCCGCTCGATGCCTACGGTGCCGCGCCCGTGGAGGTCGTCGACGACCTGCCGCCGATCGATGTGCCTGATGGTATGGGCGCTGTGCCTGTGGCTGACGGTTCGGGCGCACCGGCTGCGGCGGCGCCGATGGTTCTTACCGATCTTGAACGCAAGTCCTTGGCAGGGGAGCGCGAGCTGCTGACGATGCTCACGAGCTACCCCGACCTGTTCCGCACGTATGCCGACCGCATCTGCTCCATCGAGTGGGTTGACCCACGTCACGAGTCCATCGCATGGGCCGTTCTGGCTACGCCGCCGGGAACCGATCCTGCAGCTTGCATGGATGCGGCACGCTCGGTGTGTTCCGAGGCGGCAACGCTTGTGAGTGCCGGGCGCATCTCCGCGACGAGCAAGCACCCCACCGAGACGAACATCGTGTTTATTATTGAGACGATTGAGATCTACACCATCAAGCGTCGCATGCGTGCCGCACAGGCCAAGCTGCGCCAGGACCGTTCGCTCGATGATGAGGCCCGTCGTTCGCTGACCGTGCAGGCCGCGCGGGACTCGCAGCGTCAGCGCGAACTGCAAAAGTCGATCGGCGGCGTGGCGGACCCGTTCCGTTTGATCGGCCTGGAGGCCGCAGGCACTGAACAAGCCTAGATGTTGTGGTCAACCAGCGTATTCTCGCCTATATCCAGTCCTCTTTTTGGGTATAGACGTCAATGTGTGTGCTAAAGTATTGAGTCCTGTGGACTATGAAGGGAGAATCTGTGCCAAAAAAGACTGAGAGCACGGGTACTGGGCTGGAATCCTACGTTGCAAAGCTCATGGGCAACGGCTCAAACAGGACTTCGGTAACCGAGGACGAGATTCAGGTCGCCCTGAAGGATATCGATGTTTCTGACGAGCAGCTCACCGCGGTGTATTCCGCGCTGCGCAACAGCGGCATCCAGATTATCTCCGCGAGCGGTAACGACGACGCCCCCATGGACGTCGACGATGACGATAACGATACCGATACCGACGATTTCGATGATGACGACGAGCACGATTCCGGCTCGCTCGACGATCACGAGCTCAAGATGGCCCGTCAGGCCGACGCCGAGATGGGTTCTTCCAAGAGCAAGAAGAAGCGCACCGTGCGCACGTCCCGTTCACGCTCCCGCGTGCGTGGCATCGATGCCTCCACGGTGATGCTGACCGGCGACCCGGTCCGTATGTACCTCAAGGAGATCGGCAAGGTCGACCTGCTGACCGCCTCCGAAGAGGTCGATCTGGCCATGAAGATTGAGGCCGGTCTTGAGGCCACCGAGAAGCTCGAGGCTGCCGAGGCAGGCGAGCTCGAGCTCACGCGTACCGAAATGCGTCGTCTTACGCGCATTGAGAACGTGGGTCTCGAAGCCAAGCAGGCACTCATCAGCGCAAACCTGCGTCTGGTCGTCTCCATCGCCAAGCGCTATGTCGGCCGCGGCATGCTGTTCCTGGACCTTATTCAGGAGGGCAACCTCGGTCTGATCCGCGCCGTCGAGAAGTTCGACTACCAGAAGGGCTTTAAGTTCTCCACGTACGCCACGTGGTGGATCCGTCAGGCCATCACCCGCGCCATCGCCGACCAGGCCCGTACCATCCGTATTCCCGTGCACATGGTCGAGACCATCAACAAGCTCGTCCGTGTGCAGCGCCAGCTCCTTCAGGACCTGGGTCGCGACCCGACCCCCGAGGAGATCGGTGCCGAGATGGACATGAGCGCCGACCGCGTTCGCGAGATCCAGAAGATCTCGCAGGAGCCCGTGTCGCTCGAGACCCCCATCGGCGAGGAAGAGGATTCCCAGCTGGGCGACTTCATCGAGGACTCCCAGGCTATCGTTCCGCCCGATGCCGCCAGCTTCTCCATGCTGCAGGAGCAGCTCACCCAGGTGCTCGATTCGCTTGCCGATCGTGAGCGCAAGGTTATCGAGCTGCGCTTTGGCCTTGTCGACGGACATCCCCGTACGCTCGAGGAGGTCGGCCGCGAGTTTGGCGTCACGCGCGAGCGCATCCGCCAGATCGAGTCCAAGACTCTGGCCAAGCTTCGCCACCCGAGCCGCTCGAGCAAGCTCAAGGACTATATCGAAAGCTAGTCAAGCAAGAGGCGCCCTCAAGCACATCCGCTTGAGGGCGCTTTCATGTAGTCGTTGGGGACGTTCTTGAATGACTAGTCGTTTAAGAACGTCCCCAATGACTAGGTCGGAAAAATTCTTAAAAAAGTTCTTGCCCTGAGCTGATTCGTCCGTATAATAAACTTCGTTGCTTGAGAGCACGCACCTATTCCTCGGTAGCTCAATGGTAGAGCACGCGGCTGTTAACCGCGCTGTTGTAGGTTCGAGTCCTACCCGGGGAGCCAGGTTGTAAAACCCGTCGCTTATGCGGCGGGTTTTTTCATGCCGCGATCGCTGTTCGCGAACGTTACCGTATCAACATTTCGTGTCGAGGATGTAATCCCGAGGCCCGCCACCTCAACATGGCGCGGTCGTTGTAGAATATTGCAATGATTGCTCCCACGACATGGTGCCGCGAGCACCAGAAAAGGAGATTCTTGTGTCTGAGACCATTAACGGCAGCTTGAGCGTCTCGAATGACGTTATTGCCGATATTGCCGGTTATGCCGCGATGACGTGCTACGGCGTCGTCGGTATGGCCGAGCAGCTCCAGGGCGCCGAGAGCGTGCGCCTGCTTGCCGGTCAGCGCCTCCGCAAGGGCGTGCTTGTCTCCGCCGATGAGAACGGCCTCACGGTCGACCTTCACGTCGTGCTCGAGAACGGCGTCAACATGAAGTCCGTCTGCCACAATCTTTCGAGCTCCGTTGCCTTCACCCTGCAGGAGATCGCCCAGATCGATCCCGCCAGCCTTAAGATCGGCATCCACATCGACGCGCTCAAGAGCCGTCTGAACTAGCATCCGAAAACGGAGATTCTAACACCCATGAT
>CALLST010000245.1:0-12633 GCA_938011875.1 uncultured Collinsella sp.
CCTCGTGTACTATCGTGAGGAGCGGATCAAGAAGTCCCTCGGGTGGCTGAGCCCGATGGAGTACCGCAGGAAGCTTGGATACGCCTAGGCGCGGTCCAAGAAATCGTCCGCACCCCCGTTTGCACGCCCACTCGAGCTATTTAGGGACTATTTCACCGCAAGTTATTTGAGGGCGACGGGGATTTGGATACAGCAGAAGTCCTCTTGGTGAGACTCGTCGTAGCTCGTGGTGTCCAGGTAGCAAAAATCGAAAGCATTGCCGATGGGCTGGAGCGCGTGCCTGTCCATGCAGGCCACGATGGCGCGGATACCCTCGGGCTCGTACGGCATGCCCCAGCGACTCATGCACAGGTACGTGCCCTCGGGCAGCACCTCGACGCCAATCTCCGCCAGCTCGGCAGGATCGCTCGGCAGTATTTCCTCGGCACCACGCGGCAACACGGCAAAGGAACCGGCACCGGCGATGGGGTCGTCGGAATGCAGCGCCTCGCAACGCAGCATGGCGCCCCAACCGCGCATGGGGCGTGTGCCCGTGAGCGCACGCATGCGCAGAATCGCCCGCATGAGCGTGGGGTGCAGCATCGAGCGGCCACGCTCGATATCGCTCGGGAACTCCTCAAAGACCACGTAGCGGCGCTCGAATTGCTTGAGCTCCGGTTTGCCCTCGCGCTCGCGCCAATAGACCGCCTCGTCGTAAAAACTCAGCCGCTCCTGCACGCTCGCGCGCTCGGCTTTGAGCCCGGCAATCTGCTCGTCGAGCGCCTGCACCCGCGAGCGCAGGTGATCGGTCATCTCTCCAATGTCGAACGTCGAGGTCAGGCGATCGATCTCATCGAGTTCCAGTCCCAAGTCGCGCAGCATGCAGATCAGACGCATGAGCGGGATCTGCGTGGGCGAATAGAAACGGTAGCCTTTTTCGTTAACCACGGCGGGTTTAAACAGACCGATCTTGTCGTAGTAGATGAGCGTTTGGCGCGAAACGTTAAACAAGCTCGCCATCTCGCTAATCGCATACATACCCGTCTGCATAGGTCCTCCCGACACACCCTTTGACACGAAAAGCCCGCCGCCCACAGGGGCAGCGGGCTCAAACACTACTCGTATCCTACCCTAAAGATGCCTATGACCAGCGCTTATAGTTGGCGCACGACACGCCGACGGCCTCGAGTGCCTTGGCGGCGATGTGATGCACCGCATCGTCGAGCGTGGCGGGGCCGTTGTAAAACGTGAGCATGGGCGGCATGAGCATGACACCCGGCACACGCGCCAGGCGCGCCATGTTGTCGACATGGATCGCACTGAAGGGCGTCTCGCGCACCATAAGCACCAGGCGGCGCTGCTCTTTCATCTGCACATCGGCCGCACGCAGCAACAGGTTTTCGCTGTAGCCGCTCGCGATGCCGGCGAGCGTCTTCATGGAGCAGGGAGCCACGATCATGCCGTCGACCGGATAGGTGCCGCTTGCGATGGCAGCGCCAATGTTCTTGTTGTCGTAGACCACATCGGCATAGCACGCAAACTCGTCGAGCGTCATGCCGAGCTCCTGCTCGATGGTGATCTCTCCCCCGCGCGTGACGACAAGCGCCGACTCAGCGCCGGCCTGGCGCAGGCATTTGAGGCATTCAAGGCCCAGTGCCGCACCGCTGGCGCCAGACACGCCAACGACAATGCGACGGGGACGAACAGAAGACTCAGGCATGACAACTCCTTAACTACTTGGTAGGGCTACTTACTAGAAGGCGAGCTCGGCGGCCCACTTGTCCTTGTCGATCTCCATGAACTGCGAGCGGATGAAGTTCTTCTTGAGGTCGAACGGAACCGTGCAGTCGAAGATGGCCTTGCAGGCGATGCCGTGCTCGCGGATCGAAGGATCGAACGCGGGGTCGTTGGACGGATCGAGCACGTGGCAGTGGCAACCGGGGATGGTGATGAGGTCCACGTCGGCCTGGAAGCGCGTGGTCATGGCCCACATCACGTCGCTCATATCGAAGATGTCGACATCCTCGTCGACAAGGATGACGTGCTTGAGCTCGGAGAACGCCGAGAAGGCAAGCATGGCGGCGTTGCGCTGACGGCCCTCGTCATTTTTGCTCGACTTCTTGAACTGCATGATGGCAACGAACTTGCCGCCACCGCAGGGAGCGGCGTGAACGTTGAACAGGCGGCCCGGGATAGCGGTCTCGACCATCTTGTAGATGGAGGCCTCGGTGGGGATACCGGCCATGGACACGTGCTCGTGCGAAGGACCGATGCAGCTCTCCATGATGGGATTGACGCGTGTGGTGACGGCGGTGATCTTGATCACCGGGCAGACCTTGGCGCCACCGGTGTAGCCGGGGAACTCTGGCATGGCATAGCCGTGGCCGTTGACATCCTCGTTGATGGTCTCGTCGTGCATGAGGTAGCCCTCGAGCACGTACTCGGCATTGGCAATGCACTTCTGCGGAACGGTGACGCAGTCGGCAAGCTCGACGGCGTGGCCGCGCAGGGCGCCGGCGATCTGCAGCTCGTTAAAGCCGAGCGGCGTGGTGGGAGCCTCGAAGCCGCAGCACATGTACACGGCGGGGTCCAAGCCGATGGAGATGGAGATGGGCATATCCTCGCCGCGCTGGCAGTACTCGTCAAAGAACGCACCCAGGTGACGGCTGCCCGGGGTGATCCACATGGCGAGCTTGTCCTTGTCGACGCAGGAGAAGCGGTGGATGGTTACGTCGGACTGGGTGCCATCGGGGCTCGTGCCATAGGCGAGGCCCATGGTGATGTAGGGGCCGCCGTCGACGGGTGTGTTGGTGGGAGCGGGAACGATCTTGCGCAGGTCAAAGCCCTCGTCGGTCGCCTTGTACACGACCTCCTGGCAGTCGACGTGCTTGCCCTCGGCGATCTGCTCGGGGGCGATCAGGTTCTCGAAGCGCTTGCCGATCTCGAGGCCCAGGTGCTCCTCGTCCAGGTCGAGCAGGGCGGCAACGCGCTTGCGGCTGGCAAGCATACCGATGCAGACCTTGGCGTCGTCAAAGCCCTTGACGTTGTTGAAGACCATCGCCGGACCCTCTTTGGTCGGGCGCATGACGGTGCCGCCAGCACCGACGTGACGGTAGACGCCCGAGACCTCGGCATCGGGATCGACCTGGGTGTCGGTCTCGAGCAGCTGGCCCGGCATCTCACGCAAAAAGTCGAGCGCGGAACGCAGGTCGTGGATCTGGGAAGCATCGGTAGTGGACATGGCGTACTCCTTTCGGGAGAGTGTCCGGCGACGGGGTGCCGCCGGACGGGGTAACGTAATGGGGCCGCGGCGCTCACAAATGGAGCGCTCGACCACTCGAAGTTCAAGCGCTTGGCTGCTTACAGCCGGGGCGCTCGACCGCTTACATCAGGCCAAAGAGGTGGAACCAGGCGGCCTCGACCAGCACGACGACAAAGACGACCGCGGTGAGGGGGATGCCCATGCGCATAGCCTCTTTGGAGGTGTAGCCGCCGGCGTCCTTGCCTTCGCCGATAAGGATCGGCAGGTTATGGAACGGCAGGATGTAGTGGATGTTGATGGACGTGAAGACGATGAGCGCCACGGCGAGTGGGCTCACGCTGGAGCCGGCGGCAAAGCTGATAAATGCCGGCACGCACACGCCGAGCACGGCCATGACCGAGCCCATGAACATGTGGATGATCATGGAAAGCGCGGCGACGAGCAGGGCGAACAGGAAGATGTTCTCAGGCACGGAGCTGGGGAGCACGACGTCGGCGATCCAGGCGTTCATACCGGTGGCACCGCCCACGGAGCCCACGGCCATGGCGGCCGTCAGGAACATGAGGGACTTGATGTCGACAGCGTTCCAGCTGGCGGGAGTGAGGACTTCGCCGATGATGGGCATGGCGAGAGCAACGCCAATGGCCAGGGTGACCCAGCCGATATAGTCGCCCGAGACGGTGAGCCACAGCGCGATGGCGATGACAAGCCACACGATGGTGCGGATCTCCTTGACGGAGAGCTTGCCGAGCGCGGCCTGCTTGGCCACGATCTGCTCGCGATCGTAGACGAGCTCCTTGCTGGGCTTAAAGAGGAAAAGGCCCAGGAACAGGGTGCACAGCAGCGCAACCAGCATAGGCACGCTCATGTACAGGAACCAGTCGACGAAGGACGGGCTCATGCCGCCGGCCTCGGCACTGTACTGCGCAACGAGCGGGTTAAGCGTGGAGTCGCCCGTCAGGAAGAACATGGAACCCGGGGCGGCAGCGGCAAACACGAGGAAGCCGAGCTT
Organism: uncultured Collinsella sp.; assembly: GCA_938011875.1. GTDB lineage: Bacteria > Actinomycetota > Coriobacteriia > Coriobacteriales > Coriobacteriaceae > Collinsella. The sequence continues at coordinate 4,254 of CALLST010000245.1, forward strand.
GCCCTTGTCGTCGTCACCGTAGCCGGCGGACTCGGCGATGACCGAGACGACGGCGAGGATGAGGAAGGCGCGGGGGAACGGATGCGGGATCAGCAGCGACAGCACAAAGGTGAGCGCGAAGATCGAGATGATGAGCGACTTGGCGTCGCGCACGAACTTGAGCATGAACGCGTAGGCGATGCGCTCGCCCAGGCCCGACTCCTTGACCGCGCTGGCGATGAGGTAGGCGCCGATGACGAGCCACATGGTGGCCTTGGTCCACGAGCTAAACGTGGAGGCGACCGTCGCCGAGATGCTCGCGGCGCCCGTGTCGTCCACGCACACCTTGAACAGGACGAGCAGTGCGCAGTAGAGCAGGCCCACAAAGCCCGGCTGTGCCACGCCGCATGCCCAGAACACCACCGTGGCGAGCGTCAGTGCCAGACAGGTCTGACCGCCGACCGTGAGCTCGACCGTCGAGCTCAGCTCCGCCAAAGGAAGAAACTTCACCAGCAAAAAGACAACGATACCCAGCACAAAGCCAATTTCGCGCTTGGTGATCTTAAACGCCTTCTTTTCCGCTTCCATCTCCCCACCTTTCTTGTTGGGGGCGCTCCGAATTCGCAGCCATGTTGCCGCTTAAAAAGGGGCGCCCGTTATCGGACACCCCTTACGTTGCGCTGTGTTGCGGCAATACAGTCAAGCGGATTTTTTGGATGAGAAGCGATTCCCTAGACAAAAACCGTCACAACATTCGACGCTTTTCCTCGTTTTCGAGATTTTCGCCGAATGTTGTGACGGTTTGGATGTGGCAAAGGGACTGTCTTTTTTACATAGCGAGGGCCGTGCGGATGAATGGGTCGCCGAGGGCCTCGCGGAGCCAGGGGGCCAGCTGCTCGGGGTGACCCTGCAGGTAGCCTTTGAGCTCGGACGGAGCCACGCGACGCACTTCCGAGATCTCCTCTTGGTTGATATGCAGCTCGCCCGGCTCAACATGGGCAAGGTAGACCTCGCACCATTCGCACTCGCAGCGGCCGTCGCCGTGGTCCTCGCGGTACACCACGTGTCCGAGGTGCTTGAGCTGATCGGGCTCGCGCGTAATGCCGAGCTCTTCGTTGATGCGGCGCGCCGTGGCGGCCGCGACGTCTTCCCCGGGGAGCGGATGGCCGGCGCAGCTATCGGCCAGCACCCCGCCCCACAGGCGCTTGAGCGGACTGCGACGACAGAGCAGCAGGCGCGCGTCTTCGCCCCGGCCCTCGACCAAAAGCGTCAGAAATGCCTGATGCAGGATGCCCTCACCAGCATGGGCCTCGATGCGGTCGACGGGGCCAAGCGCCTCGCCGGTCGCAGCATCGACCGCCACGACCTCGGCGCCCGCACCGCCCTCATCCCAGCCGGCGCGCAGAATGCGGGCTGCGGCTTTCTCGAGCGCGGCGATGAGCTCCTTGGTGGTGTCGAGCACGCGCTGCAGGTCGTCACCGCTCGCTTGTTCAACATGAAAACCCGTGCTTGCAACTACCGGCACGCCAAAGCGCGTGGCCAGCGCCGCCGCGATATCGTGCGCCGGGATCTCGTCTCGATGGCACGGAACGGCCAGGATGCTCACCGTTGCCGTACGGCCGGGCTCGGGGCGCGGAATGGCCTGCGCCGTGGCGCCCAGGTGCGCAAACTCCGGCGAGCAGGCGTACACCGCCATGCCTCGCGGCGTCACCGTCAGCTGGGCCTCGAGCGCAAACTTGCCCTCGCCCACTGCAACCTTTGTCGTGTGCATACCCATGGGATCTCCTGCCGCCCGCGATGTACCTGAGACCATCTTCGCCTGTATTGCGACTATACAGGCAAGCCCTCCATGTGACAAAGGGACTGCCCCTTTGTCACATTCTGTTAGAGTTGCAGGGATTGAATCCCGCTTATTCATGCGACATTGGAGTGACAACCTTGACCGCCGCAACCACGCCTAAAAGTAAGCCAACCGCCGCCGCGCTCTCCCCCGCGCGCACCAAGCTCTGCCTGGCGCTGCTCGTGCTGTTGGGATTCTCGCTCGGCTGCTCCGAGTTCGTGGTCATCGGCATCGAAAGCGACTTGGCAACGGAACTCGGCATATCACTTGCCACTGCGGGCCAGCTCATCAGCGTGTTTGCGCTCGTCTACGCTATCGCCACGCCGGTGCTTGCGCTCAGCACGGGGCGTTTTCGCCGCTACCAGCTGCTCGTGTGCTATAGCGTCGTCTTTGTGCTCGGCAACCTGGTCATGGCGTTGGCTCCCAACTTCCAGGTGCTGTTTATCTCACGCATTGTCCTGGGCTCTGTCTCGGGTGCGCTGCTCGCCGTGGGCGTGACGTACATCCCTGAGCTGCTATCCCCGCAGCAAACCTCACTTGCCATCTCGGTCGTGTACGGCGCGTTTTCCGTGGCGATGGTCTTTGTGACCTCGATTGGCAAGTTTGTGGCCGACACACTCGATTGGCACGTGGCCATGTACGGCACGCTGACCTTTGCCGTTTTGATCTGTAGCGCGCTCGTGGCGTTTATGCCTCGCGCCGGGCAGACCGATGAGCCCGCCACCTTCCGCGAGCAGGCGGGGCTACTACGCGAGCCGAGTATCATCACCGGCATGCTCATCTTCTTGTTTGGCGTGGGCTCGGTCTACGTATTCTACGGCTACGTGACGCCTTATCTGGAGCAGATGCTGGGCATGGATACCGTTCAGGCGAGCACCACACTTATGGCCTATGGCGTGTTCTGCCTGATCTCGAACATCCTGGGCGGATGGATCGATGCGCGTTTTGGCATGAAGGCGCTGCTGGTTACGTTTGTGCTGCAGGCGGCGGCACTGCTCGGGCTGTTTGCCGTGGGCGCCGCCATGCCGCTCGCGCTGGTCTTTGTCTTTAGCCTGGCGATGCTCATGTACCTGTTCTCGGTCTCATGCATCACACACTTTATGGACGTGGCACGCAGCCGCCATCCCAAGTCGATGGTACTCGCAAGTTCGGTTGAGCCCATGGCGTTTAACGTCGGCATCTCGTTTGGCACCGCAGTGGGCGGCGCCGTGGTAAGCAGCATTGGCATTGCGTACGTGGGTGCAGTGGGCGCCGCGTTCTCGCTTGTGGCCTGGGCGCTCACGCTGGTGACGATTAAGTTGGCTCGCTGGGAGCGCCGTCGTCAATCTGCACAGCCCCGGATGCAGGCATAGGGGCGAACATAGCCCAAGGTGGCGAGCAACCGGTGAAAACCGTCCCATACGAGTAGTGTTTATCCGCCTGCAAGCTCCAGCAGTGCAATTTCGTGTACTTCAGATACACACTTTTCTACTATTTCGTGTATTCCAAGTACATGAAATCGTACTAAACTATGTATCTGAAGTACACGAAATTGGAAAGGCGGCCCCATGCGCAGATCAATCGAATCCGTTATCGAATCATGGGCGACAAAGGACGCGTCGCGCCCCCTCCTCATCCGTGGTGCGCGACGCGTAGGCAAAACGTACGTTGCCGAGGAAATCGGCAGACGAATCGCCGGCGATGCGTTTGTCAAACTCGACTTTCAGACCGATCTTGAGCTGATCGCTCCGCTGTTCGACTGTCCCACCGACGACGTTAACGCCATCGTGGCGCGAATCTCAGACTATAAACGCACCCCCATTCGCAAAGAAACCGCCTTCATCCTGTTTGACGAGGTGCAGCTCTGCGAACGGGCGCTCAACTCGCTTCGCTTTTTTTCGGGTTCGGGCTGGCGCATATGCGCGACCGGCAGTCAGCTCGGCGTCGCCACGCGCAAGCGCAAGTTGCCTTTTCCCAGCGGCGTTCGTCATGAGACCATGCTTCCTATGTCGTTCGAGGAGTTTCTCTGGGCGCTCGACGAGGAGCAGATGGCCAATGCCATTCGTACCCACGCCGGCACGCTCGAGACCTACGCCGCGCACCAAGCCGCGCTCAGCCTGTTTCATCGATACCAGATCGTGGGCGGCATGCCCGCCGCCGTCAACGCATATCGCAAGACGTTATCCATCGAGGATGCGCGCGTCGAGCAGCGCGAAATCGACGAGACCTATACCGCCGATATGACCGACCCCGAAAACGGGATCAGCGGCGTGGCGGCGCGCAAGGTCTGGCGCTCCATTCCGTCCCAGCTGCTGAGATCGTCCACAAAAAAATTCAAGTACTCCGAGGTCGAACGCGGAGGCCGTCGCGCCAAGCTTATCGAGCCGCTCGACTGGCTCGAAGGCGCCGGCATCATATCGGTCAACAACCTGACCGAAGGCATCGAGCCTCCCCTCGTTCCCTTCGACGACGAAGATGGAAGTTTCTTTAAGGTCTATCTTCTCGATACCGGCCTCATGTTCTACAAACTCGGCATCAACCCGCGGCTCTGGCTCGACCTCAAAGAGGATTCCGCCATAGCGCTATCTTCCGACTTCCGAGGCGCCCTGGCGGAAAACTCGGTCATGCAAGCATTTTCGGGCAATAGCTTGCAGACGTATTACTGGGTGCCGCCGTCGTCTTGGAAGACGACCGGCGAGCTCGATTTTTTACTTCAGACCGACCGTATGGAAATTGTGCCCGTCGAAGTAAAGTCCGCACGTAACGTGCGCGCGAGAACCCTCGGGTCGTTTATGGACAAAGCCCGATCGCCATATGCCTACATTTTGTCCGAGAACAATTTTTCCCGCAGCGAAACCGATGACGGGCGCGAGCTGCGCCACCTCCCCTTGTACGCAGCGGGCTTTATTGGAGCAAACTGCCTCAAGAGCAGTCTGTAAGCCCTGCGCGACCGCCTAGAAAGGAAGCCGCTCATGCAACGCATTCTTTTTATCTGCTATGGGAACATCTGCCGCTCGACGATGGCCGAGTCGGTGTTTACCGAGCTCGTGCGCCGCGCTGGGCGCGAGGCGGAGTTTGTCATCGATTCCGCAGCGACCTCAACTGAGGAGATCGGCAACCCGCCGCATCATGGCACGGTCACCAAGCTGCGCGAGGTCGGGATTCCCGTCGTCGCACATCGTGCACGTCAGGTGCGTCGCGTGGAGTATGGTGACTGGGACCACATTGTCTATATGGATGCCGAGAACGCACGCGGTCTCCGTCGCATTTTTGGCAGCGACCCCGATGGCAAGATCTCGCGTCTGCTCGATTGGACCGATCGCCCCGGCGACGTGGCCGATCCCTGGTACACCGGCAACTTCGATGCCACCTACCGCGATGTGCTCGCCGGCTGCACGGCCATGCTCGAGCAGTTATAGGCAAGCGAGCACGCGGACGCACGTGCCACGCCATCGGCATAAAACGAGCGTGGATTTTCTCCCACTTTGCGCGCTCGAGTGCGCTCTAAACGGGAGAAAATCCACGCTCATGAATGTGACAAAGGGACTGCCCCTTTGTCACATCCGGGACTGGCCCTAGACCGGCTTGACCTCCAGCTTTATCCCCTCGGCGCAGGAGTCGCCCAAAACATCCGAAAGGGCCCAGGTCGCATATAGCGGCAAATAGAGAACCGCTCCGTTGCGCTCAACGTTGCCTCTCGAGAAAACAATCCCGAGCCTTACGCCATATTCAGCCGTATCAAGCACATGACCGAGCGCAGCGTGCGCGTGGTAATAGGAGCCCGATTTAACCTCGATCGGAACAGCCGTCCCATCCGGTCCATCGACCACAAAGTCCACTTCGCCGCGCTTTTTTGTCTGATAGTAGTAAAGCTGGCGATTTTGGGCAGCTAGCTGCTGGGCCACCACGTTTTCGTAAATGCCGCCCAGATTGGGCTCTTTGCTATCAAGATACGCCGCTTGGGCGACTCCAACGGGGTAGCGCGCCATCAACATGCCCGTATCCGATTGATATAGCTTGAACTGCGATGGCCGTGCCGTCTTGAGCAGGGGCGATTTTGGCTCGGTTACGATATCGGCTTTGAGAGCAACGCCGGCATCGACAAGCCATACAAAATCTCGCTGATACTTCTCGTAGTGAGCCTTGGGGTCAATGGAATTGAGCACGAAGCGCTTGTTTTCGCCCTCGAGCATAATAGGGAGCTGATCGTAGATGCTCTGCACCTGCAGGGCTCGCCCGCTTGCATACTTGGAGATATCCCGCCGGTACTGTTCGTTGAGCTCTGACTGCAGCTGACGAACAGAGGCAAGGTCGCCCTGCGTGTCAAGGAAACGCTGCACGACCTCCGGCATTCCGCCGACAACGGTATAGGTCCTGAAGTTTGCCATCATCGCGTCATGAATGTAATCAGGAATGGGCCTCTCGCTGATACACGCGTCACGTATCGTTTGGCGAGCCCCCTCGCTCACCCCGGTTGCCCAGCAAAACTCCTCAAAATCGAGCGGGAACATCCTAAGCTCGTGGACATACCCCACGGGATAGGACCTGACGCCCTTGAACTGGGTCCCGAGCATTGACCCCGAAAACGCCCAGCGGCACCTCCCGTCCTCTACAAGGAACTTTGCCATCGTCATGATGTCGGGGGCCTCTTGGACCTCATCGATAAACACGAGCGTTTTGCCTGGTGCAATCGACTTTCCCGAAAGAAGCGTCACCCTGCTGATGAAATCATCGGCATTCCGCGCCTCGAGAAGAGCATCTTTTGCCTGGCGATTTTCCATGAGATTGAGCTCGATGTAGGTTGCATGGCTGGCTTTGCCAAATGCGCGAATCGAATAGCTTTTGCCGATCTGGCGAGAACCCGTGATGAATAAGGCCTTTTGCTCGGCAGACTTCAGCCAACGCTCCAGCTCTGCCGCTATTTTCCTGCGCAGCATAGGCTCTCCCCTCAGTGTCATCAAATGAAATGCAAAGTTTTATGCGCTTAATTATCGATGAAATGTAGGATTTTTAGAACCTAAAATCGGATGAAATGCAGAGATTTAGGATTATAAGCAAAAAGAAGGGGCAGCCCCGGCGAATGTGACAAAGGGACTGTCCCTTTGTCACATTGCGCTCGACTACTCGTCGACGATCTCGGCAAGCCAGACGTTCAGCGTATCGACCTCGGGGCAGCAGAACTTTGCCGTACCGGGCTCGTTGCCAGGCACGGTTCCGCCATAGCGCAGGATATCGATATAGGGAAAGCCCACATGGCAGGCCATGGCACACATCTTGCCGCGGTCTCGGTCGAAGTCAAAAACGTCGCCCGGCTTGTGACCATGGTGGCAGCGGCACGCACCCAGCTGGTCCACGCAGCTCACGCGGATGCGCGGACGCTTGCCCCGCGGCGCGCCGAGCGGCTTGTTCTCGCCCGCAGGCTTGGCGCCGCCCTCGCCAGCATTACTCATGGTCAATCACATCCAGGCAGGCCTCGATGGGAAGGCCAGCCGACTTGTCCTCTTGGTCGGCATTGCGCTCGATAAGCTCAGCCACCACGCGCATGGCATCGGACGTCGCGCGCTGCAGGCTCCAACCGGCCATAACGCGGCCGACGAGCACCGCCGAGAACGTGTCGCCCGTGCCCGGGAAATAGACCGGAATGAGCTCAAAGGGAATCGTGAAGTACTCCCCCGCCACATGGTCGTAACCGATAACCGCGTTCGTGCCATTGACCACGGCGCTCGTAATGACCACCGACTTGGCACCCAGCTCGCGCACGGCGTCCACAAGGGCGCGGGCCTCGTCGGGCGTGAGTTGCTCGGCGATAGGCGTATCGGTGAGCAGGCATGCCTCGGTATAGTTGGGCACCGCGTAGTCTGCGCACTCCAGCAGATGCCGCATAAGGCCAATCGTGGACTCGGGCACGCCCGCATAGAGCTTGCCGTTGTCGCCCATGATGGGATCGACGAACACCTTGGTGCCCTTTTGCGCGCGGCGGTGGCAAAAGTCCGAGATGATACGCGTCTCTTCCTCGGTCACGATAAAGCCGGTCGAGATGGCGTCGAACTCAAAGCCGAGCTCCTCCCAGATAGCGAGGCTTTGACGCACGTACTCGGTGGTGTCGTGGATGTAGAACTTGGGATAGTTGAGCGTATCGGACACAAGTGCCGTCGGCAGGTTGTGGATGCGGTAGCCCATGTGCGACAGCACCGGCAGCATGGCGGAAAGCGCGACCTTGCCGTAGCCGCACATATCGTTGATCAGCAGCAGCTGAGTGTTCTTCATGAGGGTCTCCCTTGGTTCGGGCACGGCGCAGCAGCGCCACAGTGCGACTAAGTGTAGCGCAGGGGACGTTGTGAGCGGGCGCTACGGTCGCGAAGAGCGCATTGTTGCGAAAAGGTTACGAAAACGAGGTAGTCGTTGGGGACGTTCTTAAATGACTAGTCAAACAAGAACGTCCCCAACGACTATCCCGGCAATTAGCCCAAGGAGTGTCCCCAAGTGCCGGCACATAAGGAACGTCCCTAAGTGCCAAAACGACTGGTCGGGCAACGCCGATGTTTTGGCGAAGTCAGCGAAAACCCGCCAGAGTGAGCAAGG